>CAZZHJ010000240.1:0-2827 GCA_964653815.1 uncultured Lachnospiraceae bacterium | reverse complement strand
TTCCTGTATTTTTGTTTCCACATTTTTAAAATTTACATTAACTTTACTCATATGTATCTCTTCTTTTATCTTTCTTTTATTTTCCTTTACCGTTTTCCTTCTTTGTTGTACGTGATGCCGGCAAAGGCGCATGCCATAGAAATCACACCTCCAGAATTTGCCCTTTGATAAAATCCATTTCTTTTTCATCTAAAAAAGCTCTTTCCGCACAGGATTCCCATTCCCTGACTGCGTTTTTTACTTCTGTCAGTATTTTTTCCACTTTCCTTTTGGTAAGATTCATATGTCTGCCGGTTTCATAGAAATCCTCCAGATCGAATCCTTCCGTTTTGCCATTCATACTCATCTGATGACTTTTCAGCCATAGGTTCTCCTTATCATTTGCATAGGTAAGATCATACGCAGGCGATAGGCTCCATGTACCGGATTTATCCATCAAAAAGGAAATGTTTTTGACATGGTCGTCCTGATTCCTCATAAGGATATTAAAAGTCATCCGCCTAAACATCTGCTCCACCGCATTCTGTCCCAGATGAATCCGGTTCATAACAGACACCGCCTGTTCATAGCTATATACACCGGGCATGTTATAATCAAAATGGGCCATTGCTCCAAGGGACTGCATATGAATCTTTGCACCTTCTGGGCTTCTGTCAAAGCGCTTTGTCATAAAATGATATCTGCCCGATTCCTGATAAAGCTGGCAGTCATTCATCTCGATTCCTGCCTTCCTCGCCATCAGGTAATAAGCATATTCTATTCTTGTGTAAGCAGGAGCATCGGCCTTGTCTCCTTTATCCTTGTTATTCTCTACCCCGTCAAATTTGAGAAGCCAATACTCATATCCCGTTCCTGCATCAATCTGTCCCGAACGGATATCCTTTGTTTTCGGATTCCATGCAATGATTGCCTTTGCCCTGGCTCCGCCTGCTGAAGTGCCCACATTGATAATCTGTTCCATTGTCTGCTCGTCGCCGCTGACATGTATATTTTCCCGTTCTGATAAAATATCCGATGCTAGCTTTACCAATGCATCAATATTGATACTGCCGTCTCTTACTTCCCCATAATCCTTTGCCGGTGCATATTCAAGAGCGCCCATTCCTCGCTTTCCCGTATACAAAAGCCTTTCCACCGCCGTAAGGGAATGCATGTCCCTTCCCTGTTCCGACAGATACCTTTCGATCAGCTTTGTACCGAATTTATCCGGCAATGAATCGGCAAGAAGTCCCGGCAAACCGTAAAACGTATCTTTGGGCAGTGCTGGAAATGAATAAACCATGGGAGATAAGGGCATTGCAACAGGGGCTACTTCAATTCCGCTATTCAGGAAATTTTTGTCATAATTAAACAGCGGAACCGACCCGTTACCCTCCTGGGCCACCGCACCGATTCTAGTCCCCCACAAATATACTTCTGCAGTAATCATGCCTTCTCATCCCCCCACGTCCACTTTTTCTCTTCCGGGGCCTTTTTTCTGGCGGAAACACGTTTGCGCTTTTTCCCGTAATCCACCAGTTCTGTGGGCATCAAAACCTGTTCCTGGAGCAAAAGGTCCAAATTAGGCAATACTCTTAAAATACGCAGCACATTTAGTACATTTTCAACCTTTACGCTTTCCCCGTTTTCAATTCTGGCTATTGTACGAAGGGCCACGCCGGATTGTTCCGCCATTTCAGATTGAGTCAGATTCATGGAAATTCTCATATCCTGAATCCGTTTTCCCAACTCCTTCATGATCATTTCATTGTTTTCTGTCCCATATAATTTCACAAAAAGAATCTCCTTTAAAAATTAAAATGCCATATTTGACTTTTATTATAATATATTATCTAATAACTTGTCAAATCTGACATTTTATTTTAAATAATCGCTAACAACGTGGATATGGCTTCAAACACTTTGAGTAAAATCTCTTCCCTAAAATGAAGCTTTCCTAATTCTCTTTCTTTATATCTTTGGTTTACATATTATATAGTTATGTTAATCTTATCTAATCCCAGCTTTGTCAGCTCCAACAGCCTGTCCTCTTTGTCCTGAAGATACAAATAACCGTAAAGTGCCTCCAGTCCTGTTGCCTTCCGGTACTCTCCTACAGAAGCATTTTTAGCCACAGTATGGGACTTTGCATTTCTGCCTCTTTTATAGCAGGCAAGCTCTTCCTCTGTCAGCTCCGGCAAAAGCGCCTCTGCCATTTTAGCCTGCACTTTTGCATTCACGACAGCGCTCTTTGACTTATGTAAACCTTCTGCCCTACGATTGCCCCGTTCCACAATAACGGTTCTGATAATAATTTCAAAAATGCAGTCGCCCATAAAAGCAAGGGCAAGAGGAGAATAGGTTTTGACATCTATCTCCTCACAGGCAAAGGTTTCCTTTATTTTCTCAAGAAAGCTTAGGCTCTTTTCCATTTTACGCCCTCACGGGTATCTTCCAGAATGATGCCCTTATTCAACAATTCATCACGGATTTCATCGGCTCTGGCAAAGTTCTTCGCCTTTCTTGCCGCAGTACGTTCTTCAATCAACGCCTCAATATCGCTGTCTAACAGTTCTTCCTTTTTATCCACTTCCAGTCCGCAGATATCGCAGAGCATCTTTACTTCGTCAAGCAGCACCTGCAAAAATTCCTTAGACTTCTTTCCGTCTCCGTTAGTATTGGCAAACTTAATCAGTTCGAAAATAGCGGAAATGGCATCAGCCGTATTAAAATCATCATCCATGGCTTCATCGAATTTGGTTATATAGCCCTTTGCGGTTTCTGCCAAAGCCTTTTCGTCTTCATCCATGGTTTCTTTTTCCGTTACGCTGATAGCGTACTTCAGATT
>CAZZHJ010000239.1:0-2831 GCA_964653815.1 uncultured Lachnospiraceae bacterium | reverse complement strand
TCTTCGATATTTAAGTTCGAGGAATCCAGAAAAACTGCATCATCTGCCTGTTTTAAAGGGGAAACCTCCCGGTTCATGTCGCGGTGGTCCCTGTCAATGATATCCTGCTCGATTTCGTCAATGTTACATTCCACGCCCTTTGCCACAAGCTCATCATAGCGTCTTTTTGCCCGTACCGCAGAGCTGGCTGTCATATAAATTTTTATGTCAGCATCCGGCAGGACAACGGTTCCGATATCGCGCCCGTCCATGATGACATTTTCCTTTGCCGCCAGTTGTCTCTGCAGTTCTACAAGTTTTGTCCTGACAACCGGATAAACACTTGTTTCGCTTGCCATCTTTCCCACTTCTTCCCTGCGGATAAAAGAAGTAACGTTCTCTCCGTTTAAAATCACCTGCTGTTCCCCGTCAGCATAACGGATGGTAACATCCACATCAGAGCAGGCATCAGCAATCCCTTTTTCATCAGACGCTTCGATTTTGTTTTGTAAAAAGAAATATGCCATTGCCCGGTACATTGCACCAGTATCTACATAGATATAGGACAAATCCTCTGCAAGTTTTTTTGCGATGGTACTCTTTCCGGCTCCCGCCGGTCCATCAATTGCAATATTAAATGACATCGTTATTCCTCCTGTGATTTGAACATCAGTCCATTTTTATATTATGCCTATGAAAAATCTATCATATACTGTATAAATTTTCAACAGGAATCGGAATCATGGTTGATGGAATATACCAAATGTAGTAAGATAGAAATGGTTCTGTATGAATAAAACAGAGCCAGACTGCAAAAAAGGGGATTTCACATGACTTTTCAAACAATAGGATTTATTGGTCTGGGACTCATTGGCGGTTCTATTGCCAAAAAAATCAAATCCATTAATCCAAATGTAAAAATATATGCCAGTGCCCACCATAAAGAAACTGTCGAAACAGCATACCATATGGGATTAATTGAAAATCAGTCGCCGTTTTCACTTTCTGCTTTTTCTGACTGTGACTGCATTTTTCTTTGTGCACCAATAGAACAGAATATTGCTTATCTCAAAAAATTAAAGGATATTATAAAAAGAGACTGCTATATTACAGATGTCGGCAGTACCAAAACAACAATTCACGAAGAAGTGGATGCTCTTGGTCTGGGAGCAAATTTTATAGGCGGTCATCCAATGGCAGGTTCCGAAAAAACAGGAATACTGAATGCAGATGCAAAAATTCTTGCAAATGCCTACTATATCATTACACCAACCTCCCAGACTCCCCAAAAGGATGTGGATGATTTTAAAAATTTTGTCCTGTCCCTTGGTTCTGTCCCTCTGGTGATGGATTATAAGGCACATGACTTCGCTACTGCGGCAGTCAGCCATGTTCCTCATATGATTGCATATACCCTTGTAAATCTGGTACAGAATATGGATGACGAACAAAATACCATGAAAACAATTGCCGCGGGAGGATTTAAAGACCTTACAAGAATTGCTTCTTCTTCTCCGGAAATCTGGCAGAATATCTGTAACTCTAACAAGTCATCCGTCCTTTCACTGATGGACAGCTATATAGAGCTTTTAAATACGCTGCGCAGTTACATTGAAACTGACGACAAACAGGCACTTCTTGATTTTTTTAAACAGGCGAAGGATTACAGAGACAGCATATAGATTTTAGTTTATTACCTGCTGTTCCAGTACCTCAAAATAATCCTCAAAAGTTTTTTTACAGCATGAAGGATCCTTAATTATCATTCCATCTGTTACTAGCCCGGGGATGGCAAAAGCCATTGCCACCCTGTGGTCTTCAAATGTTTCGATTTCGCATCCCAAAGGGGTTCCCGGCAAAATCCTTATACTATTTTCATCCGGCTGGCTGCATTTAATTCCCATTCTGGACAGATTGGAAAGAATTGCATGAATCCGGTCACATTCCTGGTAATGGATATGCCCGATTCCTGTAATTGTTACCGCGGAATCTGCAAAACAACTGATTGCTGCAAGCGTCAGCGCCTGGTCGGAAAAGGAAGCAAGATGAAAGGTGCCTCCATGCAATTTTCCATCCTTAGGAGGATACAGTCTGATGCCATCCTTTTCTTCCGTGGTATCGCATCCCATCTGCTCCAGCACCTGCAGAAACTGAATGTCACCCTGCATACAGTTTCTGTGAACGTGCAATACTTTTGCAGGCACAGACAAAACCGGACACATGGCATAAAAATATGCCGCTGCTGACAAATCCGGTTCAATGTGGTACTCACGGGCTTTGTACTTTGCGTTATGGGGAATGAGGAAGGTTTTTTCATCCTTTTTGACCACCTGTACGCCAAACTCCTTCATCATCAGGATTGTCATATCCACATAAGCCATCCCGTGGTCTCCCAGAACATGAATTACAAAGTCTTCCTCAAATAATACTGATGAAATCAAAAGAGCACTTAAAAACTGACTGCTCTTATCCACATCTATTGTAACTTCATGCTTTGATAATCCGGTATTTCCAATAACAAACGGAAAATGGTACTTCTCTTCCTCAAAGGAAATCACTGCCCCAAGTTCTTCCAGCGCCTCCAAAAGTTCCTGCATTGGTCTTTTTTTCATCTGTTCGGAGGACGAAAGTCTGAAACTTCCGTACGACAACCCAAGTAATGCTGTCAGAAAACGGGCAGCCGTCCCTGCACTTCCTACACAGACATTGGTCAGTCTCTTGTCCTTTGTGGCTGCAGCTGGGATTTTGCCACCACATCCGGTAATCTGTACAACAGCATTTTCTTCATCAACTTCTACATAAAACCCAAGATTTTTCAGTGCCTTCAGAAAATAACGGCTGTCATCTGAAAA
>CAZZHJ010000238.1:0-2832 GCA_964653815.1 uncultured Lachnospiraceae bacterium | reverse complement strand
TTCTAATCCAGAATATGTGTCCTGCAACAAGTAAATATTTGACTGCATACGTAGACAAAAACAAATGCCCCATAAGAATTGATGATAGGGTGGCTGCTGATGTGGAGAAGAATGCCCGCAGTGTTTTGGCCATGGCAAAACGAGGCGCAAAGGTAATTTTTCCTGATGTATTCAAAATCTACCATGAGCTTGAACGGCAACTACAACAGGATGCCGCTAACTCTCATACTTAAGGAATTGAGAAATATAGTGGAAGGTATTTGCATCTTTGCACTAAAGTTTTCCGTGAATCAGCCGATATATTTAATACCAAAACAAAATTATCTATTTCAAGCTTTCAAAGCCCTATGGATTTGTTCCACAACAGATTTATGGGGCTTTTTCAATTGCAGAAATTGTGATACAATGAGCGTTAGAGTTTATAAAGGAGATTCCTATGTTTCGAAATTTTTATCCTGATATATGGTTGGATTCCACTTATGAAATTGATTTTGAAAAAATGAGGAAGAGCGGTATCCATGCCCTGATTTTTGACATAGACAATACGCTGGTTCCCCATGGGGCGCCGGCAGATGACCGTGCTATTGCGCTATTCAGACGGCTTCATGAGCTGGGTTTTTCCATGATGTTATTATCCAATAATAAGGAGCCGAGGGTAAAGTCCTTTTGCGATGCGGTGGAAGGGGCAACTTATATTTACAAGGCGGGAAAGCCGGGGAAGAAGGGCTATGAGAAGGCTATGGAACGCATGGAGTCCGACAGGAAGACCACGGTATTTATCGGCGACCAGCTTTTTACCGATGTGTGGGGAGCAAAGCGCTGTGGGATTTACAGCATTTTGGTGAAGCCCATTGACAAAAAGGAAGAGATACAGATTGTATTGAAAAGATATCTGGAAAAAATCGTGTTGTTTTTCTATCAAAGGGAAATGAAAAAGAAAAACAGATACTTTAAATTGAAAAGATAAGGAGGAAAAGAAATGCAAAAGATTGACGGAAATACAAAAACCTGCGGGTTAATTGGCTGTCCGGTGGAACATACTCTTTCTCCGTTGATACATAATACCATTGCACAGCGCATGGGGCATAATATGGTCTATGTTCCCTTTCATGTGGAGCCAAAAAATCTGGAAGCGGCCATAGCGGGAGCCCATGCGCTTTCTTTGGGCGGGTTGAATGTGACGGTTCCCCATAAGAGCGATGTGATTCCTTATTTAAAAGAAATCGACCCTCTGGCAAAGAAAATAGGGGCTGTTAACACCCTTGTTCCCGTAGAAGGCGGTTTCAAGGGATATAATACGGATATGATCGGTCTGCAGCGGGCTATGGAAGCAGATGGAATCCGGTTAGAGGACAGCGAAGCTATTGTGCTGGGAGCGGGCGGTGTGGCAAGAGCTGTTGCTTTTATGCTGGTAGAAAACGGGGTTGAACGGGTATATTTGTGCAACCGTTCACTGGACCGGGCATATGAAGTGGCGGATGATGTCAATGATACCCTGGAGTATGACAAAGTTATCCCGCTGCCCTTAAATGATTATGAAAGCATACCCGAAGGAAAATATATTTGTATTCAGGCTACCAGCGTAGGGATGTATCCCAATGTGGAAGATGCGATTGTGGACTGTAAAGACCTGTATGACAGGATAGGGGTGGCGGTGGATTTGATCTATAAGCCTGCGGAGACAAGGTTTATGAAATTCTGTAAAAAAGCAGGGGTAAAGGAAGTGCACAACGGCTTGAAAATGCTGTTGTTCCAGGGGATTACCGCCTATGAACTCTGGAATAACGTAAAGGTGGACGACAAGCTTAGCAATGAAATCTATAATATATTAAAGGAAGCGACAAAGGTTGAGTAATCATATTATTTTAATTGGCTATATGGGCTGCGGCAAAACGACACTTGGGAAAAAAATTTCTTTCAGGAAGAAGATTGCTCTTTTAGACACGGATAAGATGATAGAGCAGAAGCAGCGGAAAACAATATCGGAAATATTTGACGAAGATGGGGAAGCTGCATTCCGGATGATGGAGACGGAATGCCTGAAGGAAATCATGAGCTATTCCGATAGATATGTTATCTCGGTAGGCGGCGGACTTCCCTTAAAGGAAGAAAACAGGAAACTGTTAAAAGAGCTGGGATGCGTATTCTATTTAAGGGCCAGGCCGGATACAATTTACGGCCGTCTGAGAAATGATACTACCAGGCCTCTTCTGCGGGGAGATAACCCGGCGGATAAAATCAGGGAAATGATTCAAGCAAGGGATCCCTTATACAGGAAAGCGGCGGATGTCATTGTAGATGTGGATGAAAAAGGCTATGAGAAAATCATAGGAGAAATATTAAAAGGTATGAAAGGAAAGAACATATGAAAATATTAGTAATTAACGGACCAAACATCAATTTCCTGGGAATCAGGGAGAAAAGCGTTTATGGAACTACCGATTATAACGGACTGCTGGAAATGATAGGCAAAAAGGGACAGGAATGCGGCTGTAAAATAGAAGTATTCCAGAGCAATCATGAGGGAGCCATCATCGACAGGATTCAGGATTCCTATTTTGACCAGACGGAAGGCATCATCATCAATCCCGGCGCTTATACGCATTACAGTTATGCCATCAGGGACGCTCTTGCCAGTATAACCGTACCCAAAGTTGAGGTTCATATTTCGGATATTACAAAAAGAGAAGAATTCCGCAGGGTCTCCGTAACAAGGGACGCCTGTGATTACCAGATTTACGGGCGCGGTCTGGAAGGCTATCTGGAAGCGGTGGATTTCCTGCTGGAAAAGAAGGCAAAATAAAGGATTGTCAATCCATTAAAAAAATAGTT
>CAZZHJ010000237.1:0-2835 GCA_964653815.1 uncultured Lachnospiraceae bacterium | reverse complement strand
GCTTTGCACCGGCTGCCTTTTCAATGGCCTCGCTCATGGTATGCATACCAAACAAGAATAATCCCAGGCCTCCTGCCATGGATAACAGAATCGAAATGTTCATTTTCTTTTTCCTTTGCCTATCTCTTATGTGTTTTTCAAAATAATGAGCAAAATTATAGCCCGTTTCACTACTTATTGTATGATAAGTAAAAAAAAGATACAATACCAATTTTATTCAAGATTGTATCCTTTTTCAGCTATTTTTTTGTCTTTATGCCGAAATATTTCTCCGCTTCCAGAATATCTTCCCTTACAGCCAGTCTCAGATGCTCTTCACTCTGGAACTTTTTTTCACCTCTTTTAAAACGAAGCAGTTCCACCTTCATAAACTTTCCGTAGATTTCTTCTTCAAAGTTCAGGAGATAGGTTTCGGCGCTGATTCTGTTTCCGTCTTTTATGGTGGGACGTTTTCCGATATTGGTAACGCCCTGATAACTTTTCCCGTCCAGCCATACTCTTGAAAAATATACTCCCCCCGGCGGAAGCAGCTTATCTTCTGCCGGATACAGATTTGCCGTGGGCATTCCCAGCCTTCTTCCCAGCTTTTTGCCGTTTTCCACACTTCCGCTGACAAAGTAAGGCTCTCCTAACAGTTCTGCCGCCTGTTCCATATGTCCGGCAAGCACCTCTTCCCTTACATAGGTGGAGCTGATTTCCCGCTCCCCCAGTCTCAGCTTTTTAATCAGTTCCAATTTAAATCCATATTGTACGGACATTTCTTCCAGCAGTTTCCGGTTTCCCTTTCCGCCTTTCCCAAAGCTTACGTCTTCCCCTGCCACAATCAATGCACCGTTCATCTTTTCCAATAAAAACTCTTTTACATACACATCAGGCGCTATGGCGGCAGTTTCCGCACGAAAAGGATATTCCACCAGATAATCAATCCCCATCTGTTCAAACAAAAATCTTTTTTCCTCTTTTGTTGTCAGTTCCTTTATTTCCTGTCCCGAAAAAAAAGCTGCCGGAGATGGAGAAAATGTAAAAACAGCCGCTTTCAATCCTTGCTTCCTTGCACTTTCCAGTCTTTCAATCAAAGCTCTGTGTCCTCTGTGAATGCCGTCAAACTTTCCGATTGCAATCGCTGTTTTTTCAGGTATATGAAATTCTGTGGTTTTTTCAATTATTTGCATAAAACGATTTCTCCCTGAAGCTTATGCTTAAGTCACTTCCCGCTTGTACGATTCAAGTATCGCCAGCAGGAATAAACATTTTATATGGCTTTATGACCGCTTCTTTCCGGTCATATTCATAAATACCGTAAAATCTGCCGTCACTGTGATACATCAAAACCCGCTCCCCATTCTCTAATTCTGCCTTTTTCTGCAGAAAATCCATGGAACATACATTGCCGTTTTCTACAAATGCGGCATGTTCCGGTTTAATGGACACTTTTTTAAGGGTTCCAAAGATTCCATCCACCGGAATGATCAGTTCCGACAGCCTTCCTTCATCCCTATATGTCTCTATCTGGGAAAGGGTATGGGCACGCTCTATGGAAAAATCCCCTGATTTTGTCCGAAGCAGGCTTTTCATACAGGCGCCACAGGAAAGCTTCTCTCCGATATCCACACAAAGCGTCCTGATATAGGTCCCTTTGGAGCACAGCACTCTTATGACAATTTCCGGCAAATCCATGGATAGGATTTCCAGCTCATAAATCTCAATGGGCCTTGGCGCCCGCTCCACTTCTTTTCCCTCTCTGGCCAGTTCATAGAGTTTTTTTCCGTTTACTTTTAATGCCGAATACATGGGAGGAACCTGCATGGATTTTCCAAGAAAGGAAAGAACAGCACTCCTCGCCTCCTCTTCCCCCGCTTCCACAGGCATCTCTCTTAACACCTTTCCCGTCATATCCTGGGTATCCGTCACCACGCCTAACAGAAGGGTTGCCACATATTCTTTTTTCTTATCCGTTAAAATGTCACACAGCTTTGTGGCATTTCCCAGACAGACCGGCAATACGCCTTCCGCCTGGGGATCCAGTGTCCCTGTGTGACCGATTTTTTTCTGCTTTAAGATTCCCCGCAGCTTTGCAACTACGTCATGGGAAGTAAAGTCTTTTTCTTTATTAACAATAATAACGCCGTTTAACATCCTATCAAACCTTGTGTTTCTATTTTTATCCGCTGCTATTTCATCTGCTCAGCTATTTTTTCCGACAAACCGGCTATTATTTTTTCGCTGTCCCCCTCCAGGGTACAGCCGGCCGCCCTTATGTGGCCGCCGCCGCCAAAAGCAGATGCCACTTTTGCCACGTCCACTTCACTGCTGCTGCGAAGGCTGACTTTATAAGCGCCGTCTTTTGTCTCATGTAATAGCGCTGCAGCCCATACGCCCTTTGTATAGCGCAGCTGGTTTACAATCCCGTCAAAATCCTGTTCTCCTGCACCTACAGACTCCATATCTTTCTTTGTAATCACACTGTAGATAAACCTGTCTGAAAGACACCTTTTGCTGTTACATAAAGCAAGCCCTAAAAGCCTGTTCTGTATATATGTCTTTTCATAAAAGGTCTGGTCAATCAGTAAAGGAAAATCAAAACCGTAGGAAATCAGGTCCGCCGCTATTCGAAGGGTTTTGGGAGAAGTATTGGAATACTGGAACACTCCACAATCCTGAATAATGCCCAGATATATGGTCTTTGCCAGTTCCTCATCCATATACCGTCCCTCGGGGTCCGCTTCTTTTATCAGGTCATACACCAATTCGCTTGCGGAACTTGCTTTTGCATCAATGTAGCATACATCCCCACAGCCCGTATTAGTAATGTGATGGTCGATATTTACTTTCACT
>CAZZHJ010000236.1:0-2839 GCA_964653815.1 uncultured Lachnospiraceae bacterium | reverse complement strand
CTTGCTGTATCTCCTTCTTGGTTACATTCCCATTTCCGCTTTTAATGCCGCAAGCTCATCATCAATATCCGCATCCGCTTCGCCGCCTTCGTATTTTTCTGTCAAAGCAGCAATGCTGTCGGAAGGAGTCTCATTTAACTCTTCCATTGCATCCGCTTCATCCATCATACGGTTTACCTTGTCTTCCATTCTGTTAAATGCATTGATGGTGGAAGCTGCTCCCTTGCCGGATTCTCCTACGCTGTTCATTTTCTTCTTGGTCTCTGCAACAGTCAGTTTTGCCTTTAAGGTAGCCTGTTTGCCTTTTAACTCTTGAATATCCGACTCAAGCTTCTTGGTCATTTCACGCATCTTAGCGGAATTATCAAGACAGATATTGTAATTCTTCTCCAGAGCGTCTCTTTCCTGAGTAAGCTCTGCCTTTCTGCCTAAGAACTGGCGAGCCTCGCCGTCATTTCCCGCTGCAACTGCTTTTCTGGCATATTTGTCCATTTTGGAGATTTCCTCATCGCAGGCATCCAGCTTTCTCTTAGCTGCTTTCTCATCTGCAATGATAGCTGCCGTCTCACTTTTAACTTTTCCCAGATCGCTTTCCAGATTGCGTAAATACTGATCGATCATCTTTTCCGGATCTTCACATTTGTCCAACAATGCGTTGAAGTTTGCTGACATGATGTCCTTAAATCTTGAAATAATACCCATAAAATTCCTCCTTGCCTTTCCGGCTCCTCATTTAATTGTTTTATCTTGTGCTTTGAATATATGATTCATTATGCTGTTATCATTATATTATACTTTTCAAACACTGTCGATATGGAACTTTATTTTTCTTTTCGGGCATATCTCGCAACTTAAGGTTGCATGCGTTTTCATTTGCCTTATGGGAACCTTTTTTTCTATTCTATAATATCATAATATTACAATCTTAGGGAGGTTTATTATGAAAAAAATTATTTCTATTTCACTTACGATAACTCTTATGCTGTCCCTTCTTCTGACCGGATGCGGTAAGAAGGCTTCCGGCAATCAGGAAGTGGTTCTGAACGAAGTGGCACATTCCATTTTTTATGCCCCTATGTATGTGGCAATTGAGGAAGGCTACTTTGAGGAAGAAGGCATTGACCTGACCCTCGTCACGGGATTCGGCGCCGATAAAACCATGACTGCTGTTTTATCCGGTGAAGCAGACATCGGATTTATGGGAAGTGAATCCACCATTTACACTTATCTTGGCGATACTGACGACTATGTGGTTAATTTTGCACAGCTTACCCAGAGGGCAGGAAACTTCCTAGTTTCACGTACTCCTGTAGAGGATTTTAAATGGAGCGATTTAAAAGGCACAACTGTCCTTGGCGGAAGAAAGGGCGGCATGCCTGAAATGGTATTTGAATATATCCTGAAAATGAACAACATCGATCCGGAGACCGACCTCACCATTGACCAGAGCATCGACTTCGGTTCTACCGCTGCGGCATTTTCCGGCGGACAGGGAGATTATACCGTTGAATTCGAACCCCATGCCACTTCTCTGGAGACCAAGGGCGACGGCTATGTCATCGCTTCCCTTGGTGAAGATTCCGGTTATGTGCCCTATACTGCTTTCAGCGCTAAATCCAGCTATATTAAAAATAATCCTGAAATCATTCAGGGCTTTACCAACGCATTGCAGAAGGGCATGGATTATGTAAACTCGCATACCCCTGAAGAAATTGCCAAAATCATTGCGCCCCAGTTTGAAGAAACGGATTTAGAGACCATCACTACTATTGTAGAACGTTACTATAATCAGGATACATGGAAAGAAAACCTGATTTTTGAAGAAGACAGCTTTACCCTGCTTCAAAATATCCTAGAAGAAGCCGGAGAATTATCCGAGCGTGTTCCCTATGACAAATTGGTTGACATAACTTATGCAACAAAAGCCGCAAAGTAGTTGACATAACTTGTGTGAAGGACAAAAATAAAAGTTTCTACCAAAAAAGACGACAGCCTGTGAAATCCCCCTTCACAGGCTGTCAGCCTTTTTCTATCTCCCTATCTGTTTCGATTACAGCGATAAAACTCTTTTCCTATTCCGCCTTTTTACTCTGGCTGCTTTCTTTTCCCTTTCTGTCCGCCTTCATGCTGTCAATCATCTTCTCAATCAGCAGCTTTTTCACATAAACGTCATAACTAAGCATGCAGATAAAGGAAAACCTCTGTAAAAACTCCCTATCTTCTTCCGCACTCATGAATGTATTGGCAGATGCCTCGTACATTTTCTTAACATCTTCCTTTAATGTCTCTATCTTGCCTTTCTCCAGGCTGAATACCTCATCATAGATATCTTCCATTTTAATCTCCGAACCGGCATGAAAAAATTTCTCCGTCAGAGGGTTTAAAAGCGCTTGTATGTCCCCTATGGACAATATCCCTTTAAAATAATAAATAAAAATCAGAACCAATACATGTTCCTTGGAATATTTCTTTTTTACGGGAGGAGGCAGCAAATCATTCTTAGCATAATTATTAATCATGGTCTTGGTTAATATCTTATCCTCTTCCGGATTGCGGGTAGTCGCCCTCATATGCTGTTCCATAAAGGTTGTAACCTGGTCCATATATAAATCAATATTGGGAATATCCTCTGAACGGACATGCCCGATTCTGTCAAAGCTCTCTAAAATACTATTCAGCAAATCATCTGTAGATATTGTCATCTTTATATGCCTCCAAACATACTACCATCCTACACCCCTATTATATAGTATTGAAAACTATTTGTAAACGTATTAAAATGCATATTAAAGAAATACAGAGAATCGAGAAATGAATTTCAGGTAATTGCATGCCATCC
>CAZZHJ010000235.1:0-2876 GCA_964653815.1 uncultured Lachnospiraceae bacterium | reverse complement strand
AATTGGGCAGGCTACCTTTTCGTTTTCGGCAAATGGTAAAACAATGGAAGTGTCGATTAACAGGCGGCAGTGTACCATGGTGTTATGGGCGGACTTTGAGGTGCGGTCTTAGTGAAGATGAAATCCACTGCCTACGGAGACTTTGGCGCGAAGCCTATGGTTCGCGCCTTAGTCGCAGTTGGCAGTTAGTTCAGCTTCGCGTTGCACCGTCCGCACGGAACAGCATCGCATGCTGCCGCCGTCCCTTTGCCGGGAATCGAAAACAAGCCGCCCGATGCGATTCAGACCGAATCGCTGTTAAAGGGACGGCGGCTTCGCTAGGACAAACGCATCAATTTATTTTGATGTATGAGAACTGCAGATGAATACCGCATTTTTAAAATAATGAATGCCTGCCCAGTATTCTTGCTTTTAGCAGAAAACAGGGCAGGCTTGTATTTGGTGTACTGATAAAATATCCCTGCAGTTTTGGAGATGTTCCCTGTGGCATATTTTATGTTATGTAATTCAATTGTCCGTCATAAGTCAATTCACAGAATCCAAAGCGTTTCGTATCTGTTCTTCATCAAAAGCCGAAAGAAGAATGGAAAGGCTGTCTTCAAATTCCCACCCAAATTCTTTCCGCAAGGTACGGACGCTTGGGCTGCCAGTGACCGGCTTTGCAAGCTTACAGAGAGACAATACCATTTTATTGATCAGGCTGTAGTTGTTGAACGCGGTCTTATCCATAGTCGTGTTATCGTCTTCGCCCAGACTGTAGTCAAGATGCCAGTGCAGGTTATTCTCTACGCACCAGTGCCCGCGGATTGCAAGTGCACACAGTTCTATATCATCTGTGCTGGCGATGTAATACCTGACCTCATCCTTTTTGTTGCCTTTCTTGTCTTCAGTTGTCTTAATGAAACAGATAAAAGCTTTCAGGCCTTTCCATTCTTTTATGATCTTGCGCTTTGTGGGTCTTACCAGATAATAGGAGCGGCGCTCAGATTTTCCATGTGCCTTTTCTGTGGTCTCGTAAAAATCACCGCGGTCTTTATAATAATCCCGAAGTTCCTTTTCGCTGAAATAAGCAGCCGCTTCTTCCAAAAGTCCGGACTGGTTTCCTTTTAATCCCCCTACATAATCCCCTTTTCGGTCATGTATTATGGCAATGGTGTCTTTCTGAGTATGAAGTGCATCAAAGGTCACAATGCACCCCTTTAAATCCATATTTTTCAAGGCTTTCTGTGCGACCGGTATCTCATTTGTCTTTTCGTCAATCGCCTCTGAATAGAGGCAGATTTCGTTTGAAGCGTCATAAATATGGAGCGTTTGGAGGTTACGGATCTTGTCATCGGAATCATAGTTCCGGCCAGTTCCCCTCTGCTCCTTTCCATCCACGCAGATCTGGCGGTGTCCGTCCTCTTTTATGCCGAGAGCTTTTTTGATGGCATACAGGTCGTCCATCAGAAATGCGACAACTGCTTTCTGCAGCTGGGCCGTATCGACCAGGGAGAAAACGCGTCGGAAGGTATCATGGGAGGGTATGCCGTTTTTCAGACGGAGAAACTTTTTCAACCATCGCTGTTTCTTTTTTCCGAACCGCTCCATATCCGTCCATGTTGAGGCGTTGCCAAGGACAGCCAGGAAAGCAATGAGGATGATCTCTTCCAGGGGATAATCGATCATTGCCTGGATTCTGGAATCATCAATCTTTTGAAATATCCTGAGGAACCTGTGGATCACGGCCCCGGGAGGGAGCCCCTGCCCCACAGGGATGTCAAGTCCTTTCAAGACATCTGTATAAGTTGAGATGAATCGGTTTATCTTTGCCATAAGGGATTCCTCCAGTCAATGGAATATTTTTCGGACAGCAGGATAACAGCCTCGGGAAGCTTTGAGAGATAGTACCGGTCATTGATCCGCAGGAGCCGGACATCAGGAAAGAGGGAACGGATTCTGAAAATGTCTTCACCAAACACTTTACCCATATGCTCCATCAGCATGCGCTTCCCCCGCTCAATACCGATAAGCTGTGCTCTTGTAAAGCTGTCCGGAAGGGAAGTATCGGAAAAGAGGATGCGGAGATACGAGTGCGCGAACAGTTCCGGCGAATATTCGTCATAGATATATGACAGGACAGAGCAGGAGTACACAGCATCCCCGTATTTTGGAAAAGAACGCCGGAGGCCTTTATGGATCGACCCTGAAACAGAAACGATCACATAAGAGAGGCCGATTTCAAAGACCTCAGGAGCTATTTTAAGTTTGTCCTTTGCAGGTATGAGACCATCTTTTTCAGTAATCCGTCCAAGATAACCGTCACAGACCCGTTTTATCTTGCCGGAGCCTTTGACACGTTCCGAATGTGCAGCATAAAGATAATACTTGTCACCCACTTTATTGACATAAGTACCTTTTTTCTTATGGGCCAGGACCCAATCAGGATAGGCTGCAGCCATAAAACACCTCCAAAGCATGTATTACATAGTATGTAATACATTATATCATAAAAAAATGCCGATGTCATGCTTTTTTGTGAAAATCGGCTTAAATTGATGCGTTTATCCTAATTAGCCCGGCAAAATGGCTTGACAAACAGTGTGTCGGATAGTATGATAGGGTTCCGGATGCAAATGATTTGCATTTGCATCCGGAATTTTATGTGGTGCGCCCGGCGGCGCATGTTTCTAACGATATCCTTATACATGTTTATATTTGTTTGATGCTTATATTTTTTTAACAGAGAGGACATATCATGCCGAAGGTTATTTCAGAAACTTTAACAGATGTAACAAAGCTGCTCCCCTTTTTGTTTTTGACCTATCTTGCCATGGAATACCTGGAGCATAAGACCGGAGACAAGGCGGCAGCCCTCGTAAAAAGGGCGGGGCATT
>CAZZHJ010000234.1:0-2931 GCA_964653815.1 uncultured Lachnospiraceae bacterium | reverse complement strand
TAGGAAGTCATAGATGGAAAAGGTAAAAAAACATAATGGTATTATAAGTCTTTGGCTATCGAAAACATCCTGTCTTTGTTCCATGACATAATCTCTCAAAGAACATCCATACTGCTGCTGTGCCTGTTCATCAACTTCTTCACGGGAAAATCCCTGTCCTTCATAAGTACTATATAACTCGTCGCTCTCATAATCTACCAATTCGTTAAGCCACTGTTCATAATTAGCTTTTACACTTTCCTCTTCCACATACGTTCTATAGGTGCCGTCATCATTGAACTGATATCTAATGTTAACCATAAATTCTGCATTAAAATCTGCAGAATCAACGCCTACGCCGTCTGCCATTGCATCTGCAAAGTCAACAGAAAGTTCCCAAGTTCCCAGAACCTGATCGGAGTTGTCTCCACATCCTACCAGCGATAATGCAAGTATCATTACCATAATCAACGCTGATAATTTACTAAATTTTTTCATCATATTCCTCCTATTTCACGGTTATTTTCCGTATTAATACGTTAAGGATTCTAACACTATATGAAAAAAATGTCAACAATCTATATTTCTTCTATCTTATAGCACTTCTTATCCCCAGCCTTTGCCGTCTCTATCTGGAACTGACAGATACGTGCATACTGCTCTGTGCGGAATTTCAGATGCTTTGCAAAAGCAACTGCTTCATCGAACATGCCTGCCCTACGCAGCATATCCACAATCCGCAGCTTCAGCTCCGGAAGTTCTCTTTTGGGTATTGCGGATACATCTACTTCATTGTAACATGCAAGCGCCCTTTTTCTGCAGATGATGGCTGTTACATCCAGCTTTTCATCATCACATGCCCATGCTGCACAAAGAAAAGCGTCTCCGGCATTCTTAAACTCCTTGCAGTGCTGATAGATCAATGCCAGCTTTACAAATCGCTTCCCCAGCTCCGGAAGTCCTGCGATTCCTGCACAGTTGACGTATTCTTTAGAATCAATATATTTTTCCTCATACTCCGGCATAGGTTCTGAGGTGGAAAATACATTTCTGCAGTAATCGCACTTATGCAGCCACAAAGGCATTGCGCTCCTGCGGACCTCGGGCGGCCTGAAATCCAGATCCGCCGTTCCCTGGCTCTGTCCCATGGCGAGAATGGTTATTTCATTCATTCTGCCGCATATATTACATTCCATATTTTTAACAGCAAATTTTGACACTATCCTACCTCCTTAACGGTCCATCCCCATCTGAGCAATCCTGAGCAGTTCCCTTCTGGACTTAATCCCCAGTTTTGTAAAAATATTTTTAAGAGAGCTTTTAACCGTATTTTCACTGATATAAAGCTGCGCTGCAATCTGCTTATTAGTATAGCCGTCCACGGCTAACAGGGCAATATCGTTTTCCCGTTTTGTCAGTATGGGAAAGATTCCTGTATATTCCCGTTTCAAGCCGCTCTTTTGTACCTGTAAAAACTTACGGCACGCAGCTGTAATGGATTTGTACCCTTCATCCTCTTCACGCAGTTCCTGAAGGGGCTTCATCAGCCATTCTCCATATTTGGCATAGAGCATAACCGGCTCAAAGCCTAGCATTTCAACCGTTTTTCGGATATACTCCTTTGCCTCTTTTGTATGCTCCAGCCCCGCCGCAGCGGATGCAATGATCAGATAAATGTTTCCTACAGTAAATTTGTTGGAAGATTTCTCCGTCATGGAAATAATCTCATCCTCTGCGGAAAGCATTTCCACATGATTTTCATCATGGAGAAAAACCGCCATTTTTATCATAATCGCATAAAGCTTCGCCTGGGGCATAACCTCTTTCGGGATTTCTCCGCCTTTTCTGATCCAGTCAGCCAGACGTGCGGGATATCCCATATATCGGAAAAAGAAAGCTTCGCACATATCTACCGTATAAGAAAGACTGGATTTCTCACTTTCCTCCCGCAGGACCATGGTCCGCATTTCATCCAGGATTTTTTTGACCAATTCAAAATCACCCTTCATATAAGCCAGATGCGCTTTCAGATAGCGTACACTAATGCCAAAGCTGGTAAGCCGTTTAATACCGCATTTCCACATTGCTTTCTGGCAATAAATCTCCGCCTCTTCAAAATCCCCTATATAATATCTGTATTCCGCTTCCGCCAGATATTTTACGCCGTCATATGCGTCAATTCCGATACTATTGTATTCATCCAGCTGCTCGCCCAACTTCCGTACAACCTCTAAAAGGGGCGCTTCCCTGTAAAACAGATGAAAAATAGAAGGAACTCCGTATGTTCTTGGAACATCCCTGTCAATCTGCGGCATATCCTCTCCCGGAAGCGCAATTGCCTTCTTCATGTATTTCTTCATCATGTCCAAATCATTAAAGGAACTTTGTGATAAAAATACATAATATGCTTTCCAGAGATAATCCTTATCCTCTTTCGCCATTTTAATCTGTTTCATAATTTTTTCAAAGAGCCGTCTGCAAGCTCCAAGACGTTCTTCCTGTCCGTAATTGAAAAAACGCCACATAAACAGAACAAGGCACAGGGGATAATCCTCAAACAAGACACGAGGACAGTTATCAAAGCATCTTGCCATCAGATCCCTGTCTTCATCTGAAGCGCAAATCGTCTCAAACAATTCCAGCGTCCTTAATATTCCCTCATAATTGCCTGCCTTTTCATACCATTTTAACGCCCCGTTATAATCCGCCTGCAATACCATATGCTCCGCCATTCTTTCATAACGGATGCATTGTTCGGACAGGCTGAGTTTTTCAAAATGATGATAAATACAATCCTTAAAAATAGTGTGGAAATGGTATAATCCCGTATCAGGATCCCTGCTGAAAAAAGAGTGGTTTTCTATTAGCTCCGCCAGCATTTCACCACAATCCTCACCATTATTAAAGAAATCAGCCTCTACTCTATAGGCTCTGAAAGAAACCGGACGGTTG
>CAZZHJ010000233.1:0-2952 GCA_964653815.1 uncultured Lachnospiraceae bacterium | reverse complement strand
AGCGGGGAGAAATATTATGTTAAATTACAGAGCATTGGAACATAGTGATGATTTTGGAACAAAGGCAGTCTGTTTTGTAGAGGTAACAGGTGTGCCGGAAAGGTTTGTGGAGGAAGCAAAGAAAATCGACGGAGATAATTACAGCAGTGATGGCTTTGGTGTCTGCATACAGTATGACCGGGACAGCGGGGAGTATTTTGCTGTGGAGGATGGACCGGGAAATAACCTTTATTACACTGATAATACAGGAAAAAAGCACTGGCTCCCTTATGAAGTGAATGAGCAGGAAGTGGAGATGTTATCACAGAATATCGGGCTGCAAATAGAACAGGAAAGGACAAAATAATGGACAATAACAAAGAAAACAATATGATCCGCCTGTTAAGGGCAGATGAAATTGAATGCAGGGCGGCTATGGTAAGTGACAAGGGGGTGAGCCTTCTGCTGTACAAGGATGCAAGGGTAGACCAGAGGATTCTTGATGAAACCTTCGGGTTATTCGGGTGGAAGCGCAGCCACCAGTGTATAGACGGAAACCTGTACTGTACAGTGGAAGTTTATAACCAGGAAATGGGGGAATGGATATCCAAACAGGATGTGGGAACGAATGGGGAGCAGCAGAAGGAGAAATCGCAGGCTTCCGATTCCTTCAAACGCGCTTGTTTTAACTGGGGCATTGGCAGGGAATTATATTCCGCGCCGTTTATCTGGATTCCGGCGTCAAAGACAGCCATCTTAAAGGAAGGAAACAAATACAAGTGTAATGAACGTTTCCATGTAAGCTCTATCACATACAGTACAGAACGTGAAATTACAGGGCTTGTGATTGTGGATGGGAATAACCAGACGGTATATGAGATGAAGCAGGAACCTGCAGGAAAAACAGCGAAAAAGGAGACAGGCAGAAAGCATGCAGAGCCGCAGGGAGTGGAGATGCCACAGCCTGGGGAAAAGAAGAAGCCCGCCGGAAAGCAGACGGAAAAAGCGCCTTCCGTCTCTGCCGCACAGATGGATTCCCTTAAGAAAGAACTGCAGAGGACAGGGGTAGGAGTGGATGCGGTAAAGGAAAGATACCGGATTGACAGCATGGAAACCATGTCAGAGGAAATATACAGAAAGGTGATGAATGCACTTGCAAAGACAGGGACAAAAGTGGCGTGACAGGAAGAGGGCGCTGCAGAAAATAAAACGGGAGTATGCCATGTTTAAATACGGAATGCTTTCAGGGACGGTGCGTGGGGCATATGATTCCTGCAGGCGTATCTGCTTTTATGAGAGCGTCCGGGAATATTTTCTGTATAATAAGCATGCCAGCAGGGTATTTCTGGAGGCAGCCGCGGGAAAAGAAAACATCCTTGGGGAACTCTGGGAAATATACCTGAAAAACGAATATCTGGGCGCGGATACATGGGAGCAGATTGAAACCATGCTGCAGTTCTATGTGGAAGAACATACACTGCAGAAAGAAACGGAGGTGGAAGAATGAGTAATTTACTGGAGAAGATTTACAAAGAGGTAATCTATTATGAGGAGGATGCAGTCCGGATGGAGAATGAGCTTGCAGAGGAAATCGAAGAATTGCTTGCCCCATTCCGCAAAAAGATAAAAAAGAAGCAGATGGCACAGCTCAAGGCAGTCATCTATGAGGCTTCCTTTGCGGCGGAAGCAAAAGCTTTCCGGCTCGGGGTGCGGTATGCATCCGGGCTGCTGGGGGAAGCCGTAAATGGAGAATAAACATGTTATAATTTATGAAACTGAAGTTTGCGGGTTCATGGAAAAACAGTTTACCCTTTTTGTTGTCAGGACAGGGGTTTGGCAGTATAATAAAGACAGGATATTCAAAGAATATTTGGGAAAGGAAAGCTTATGCAGAAAAAGACACCGGATTATGATAACGTATTCAAAACAATGAAGAGCAAACATAAAAGGCTGTTCGTATCGGTAATCAACGACGCTTTTGATAAAAATTACCCGATGGATGTAAACGTGGAAACGCTGCCTTCCGAGGGGTATCTGACGGAAAGCGAGACTGCAGACGGAGGCAAACACATACAGGAGCAGATATCAGACTTTGTCATTAAGATAGGAAGTGAAGTCTATTTACTGGAATGCCAGAGTTATGGTGACGGTTCCATGGCAATCAGGATTGCCGAATATGCCTTTATTGTTGCGAGGCAGTTTGCGTCCTGGGATATCGGGCATGCGGTCATTCCGATGCCAAGGTTTTCAGTAATCTATGTCAAGAGGACCGAAAAAACGCCAAAAGCAACGACGGTTACTTTTACATTTCCAGACGGGCAGGAAGTAAATTATGAGTCGCCTAATGTCATTCTGGAAGAGTTTACGAAAGAATACATTATTGAAAAGAGGCTGTTTCCGTATATTCCTTTTTACATTGCAAGATATGAGAAAGAGATTGTATCGGAACACAGCATTGACAGTGCAGTAAAGGATTTGGAATATTTCAGGGAACAGATGGTCCTGCTGCATAAGGCGAAAGAATTATCGGATGATGAGCTTATAGACCTTATGGGATTTGTAAATACCATCATCACCCACATTACAAACGGGAATAAAAATGAGGAAAGGCTGGTGAATGTTATGGGAGGGACAGTAATTGAGACAGAATCTGAAAAGTTAATCCGTAAAGGAAAAGAGGCTGGAATGGCTGCCGGAATGGCTGCTGGAAAAGCTGAAGGAAAAGCTGAACAAATCATTGAAATGGGGCAGGAATTTGGGCTGGATGATGCAGCCATCCTGAAAAGAATGCAGGATAGGATTGGCCTGTCCCTGGAACAGGCATCTGCTTATTTAAAGCGGTATGGAAAATCGCTTGTATAGGTTTTAATGTACCCTGTAAGGTGGACAGCTTAATAGCAGAAAGATGGGAAGGCAGTTGTTTGTACTGCCTTCCCTAAGTTTTTTATGGGAATCAGGAGCATATAAGTATGT
>CAZZHJ010000232.1:0-2952 GCA_964653815.1 uncultured Lachnospiraceae bacterium | reverse complement strand
TATTATATTTCGATTTGATATAATAAAAGTTCCGAGGCAATTATAAAACAGATATAATGGGGGGAAATTGTATGGAACAGGATATTTTTTATGAAAATGATGCGAGAGTTACGAAAACGGCCGTAAAAGTATTAAGGTGGCTGATTCTTGTATTTCCGTTGTTAACGATTCTTTCAGTCGTTGGTGTTTTTCAGATGAAGATAGGGGAGATGCTTGCCCTTACGGCGGTTGCCCTTGTGGTAACCATGGGACCGGGCATAGCCTATAAGCTGAATACGCCAATCCGCGTTATGAAATATCTTACCACTTTTGCGCTTGCTGCGCTGATTGCGCTTATGGCTACCAATGCGGCAATCGGTATCTATATGACCTATGCTTTTGCCATGGTGTTCAGTCTGTTCTATTATGATAAAAAATTTACAATACAGGTTTCCGTAGTTTCATACATTCTATTAGTTATTTCATTGTACTTCCGCTCCCTGAACGTACAGCAGATTGAGTATGATACGAATTTTATGTGGTTTTTTACACGCTCGCTGGGCTTCCTTTTTGAAAGCGTTGTGATGAGTGTTATCTGTGTGAAGATTACAGACCTGTCTCATCAAATGCTTGTTAAATTTGCGGATACGAAGCAGATGGCAGGCTTGGTGGATGAATGTGAAAAAGCATCCGAGGAGTTAAAGGATGTGGTGGAACAACTGGAAACTTATATTCACGGTTTTGCAGGTACTAATGAAAGCATTACAAATTCTGCACAAACGACCCATCATGACTGTAATGAGAGTTTCCGGTTTGTGGACTCAGTCCGCGATTCGATTAATGAACTCAATCAAAATGCAGATGACCTGGTAGGGAATATGGGGCAAATGGTGGAAATATCACGGGAGACCTCGGATAAGATACATGGCTATATCGAAATGATGCAGCACACGACCCAGGGAATTGAAGTCATAGAACATTCCGCAAGACAAACGGAGAATCTGCTTGACAGTCTGGAAAACGGTATGAAGGAAATTTCTGAATTTGCGAATACCATTGCAGGAATCACAAGTCAGACGAATCTGCTTGCCTTAAATGCTTCCATAGAGGCGGCGAGAGCGGGAGAGATGGGCAGAGGATTCAGCGTAGTGGCAGAAGAAGTGGGACAGCTGGCGCAAAATTCCAAACAGGCCAGTGATGCTATTGCCGGAATCATTCAGAACATTTTCAGCCTGTTAGAGGAAGTGCAGAGCTCCAATCAGGAAAACATCAACCATGTGACAAAAGAAATTGAAAAGCTGCGCGAAGTAGAGCAGGAAGCGAAAAAAATAGGTAATTTGCAGGAAGAATCCAAAGAAAAAGCACGGATTGCTGCGGATTCCAGTTCAGATACACGCCAGCGTGGAGAGCAAGCACTTGAAATGATAAAGCAGATGGAAGAACTGGTAAAAAGTACCATTGAACAGGCGAATCGGATTGTCGAGGAGACACAAATGCAGAAAAATGTTATAGTAGAGGTTGAGGAATCCTTCTGCCAGGTAAATCATGTGTCCGATAATCTGCTGACTATCAGTCAGGCAGGAAGAGAGGGGTAAAAATATGTTAGGCGGTTCGGTATATATAGCGTTTATTCGGTTTGCTGTCTGTCTTGCCGGAGTGATCCTGTTTTTTTCCCAGTTGAGTGAATCGCGGTTTGGCAGGAAAAAGACAGTAATCTGCTATGGGTGTTTTGGAATAGTTCTGGTTGCACTGGCATGTGTCTGGTATATGGTAGACTGGGAAAGCTGTGTGCGGATGTCGCCTTTTACCATGTATATGTGTTTTGCGGTCTTTGCCATTATCATGAGCAGGGATTCCGTTTATCTGACGGTCTATAAGCTGGCATTGGGTTTTTATTTAATGTCGGCATTTGTGCTTGGCGGGCTGGAGATATCTATTATTTTCTTTAACCGTAATATATGGGCGGATATTATTGTGCGTATCCTGCTGATTCTGTTCATTGCATTTATGCTCGACAAATATGTTAAAGAATCCATAAAGGGATTTGGCGATTATGTGGAGAATGAGGCGGACCGCTTCAGCGTTGTCGCTATGATTATCTGCATTTTATTAGGAATCGGATATATTGTAAATCCGACATTGAACAGGGAGATGACGTTTCAGCGTATTTATCAGATTTTAACGAATCTGATTTTGACGGGTGCATTGCAGGTTCTTGTCTTCCGGTTCTATCTGCATGTGGGTAAAGAGAAGGAATATGAGAGAGAAAAACAACTGATACAGATGAATTACCGGCTTTTGGAGCGTCAGTTGGAGATTTTGGAAGAATCTGTGGAATTGAGCAGGCGGCTTCGTCATGATATCAGACATCATAACGCAGTCATTGCGGAGTATGTACGCAGGGGACAGAAGGAAGAATTATTGCAGTATTTGAAAGAGTATGACAGGGAAACCGATCAGGGAGTACCGGAAATGATATGCTCCAATGTGGCAGTCAACAATATTCTGTCAGCTTATACCACAAAGGCAAGGAGCGAGCAGATTAAGGTTACTCTTGATGTGGAGCTTGGCAGGAATCTTACGATACCCAGCATTGATCTGGTGGCAATCCTTGCCAACGCCTATGAAAATGCGATTTATGCCTGTATGGAAGTGATGAAACAGCCTGATGGACGGGAGTGTTTCATTCATCTGATGCTCAAAAAAAGAAAGAACAAATTGATCATCTCCTGCAGCAATACCTGTAGAATGGAAACGGAACTGAAGGACGGACAGCCTAAAACGGAGTTTACGGGAGGCATCGGTGTTTCAAGCATTATCAGGACGGCAGAAAAATATGCCGGAGAATACGACTTTAAAAATGATAACGGCGTGTTTGTATTCAGGCTGATCATGAATATAGAATCTGAAACTGAGAGGGATAAAAACCTCGGAATGGAGAAAAAATGACCTATTTGATAGCGCTCTGTGATG
>CAZZHJ010000231.1:0-3022 GCA_964653815.1 uncultured Lachnospiraceae bacterium | reverse complement strand
CGTTGGAGAAAGGCATATCTGCGGCATGGACGCCGCATATATGCCGTTTGCGTCCGTAACAAACACCCAAAGTCGGAACATTTAGAAAATCTTATGTTTGAAACCGGCATCAGTGAAACAGACAGTTTGTGACCTGTGCCACCGAGGATTTTCCGGTACTTTCCACCACATATTTTATGTTTTTATTTCCTTACCGACAATGCAGCTCCGTCCCCCAGCGTCAAAATCGCCGTTTCCAGCTCCTCATGATTTTTCAGTGTATAGAGGTACTCCCTCATCCTTTTATGGATTGTCCTGTCCCTTCTGGTAACGGCATACTTGGATTCAATAATATTCCCGTCCTGCAGCACATTATCAGAAAGCAGCACCCCTGACGGCGCAAGAATCCGCAGCACATCCGGCAGAAAATGAATATACTGCCCCTTTGCAGCATCCATAAAAATAAAATCAAAGGGACCTTCCAGTTCCTTCAGAATCTCCCCTGCATCGCCTTCCAACAGGCTTATCTTGTCTTCCTTGTGGAACTTCTTGAAATTTTCCCTCGCAATGGGAATTCTCTTTTCATATTTCTCAATGGTGGTAATATGCCCGTCCTCCGGCATAAACTCACTCATAAATAACGCAGAAAAACCGATGGCGGTTCCCACTTCCAGAATCCGCTTCGGTTTATTCATAACCAGCAATGTACGCATCAGGCTCTGCATTTCCTTTCTGATAACAGGAACCTGTGTGCTTTTTGCGAAAGCCTCCAGTTCATCGAGATATGGAGGATTCCCGTTTTCCAGGGAGTTGATATACGCGCTGAAGCGTTCATCGGTAATCATCTGCTTACTCCTCTTCCGTCTCTTCTGTCTCTTCTTCGGACGCCGATATGATTTCCAGCATTTCTTCCGCCTTCATGGAATTGTTCAGCGTATACACGCCGGGCGCAATTTCATCCTTGTGCTCTGAAAACTGTATCTGGGTCCAAAAAAGCTTCCAATCCTCTACCAGCCCCACTTCCTCAAAATCCTTGGCAATATCTTTGCTGCTCATAGATTCTGTAATAGTCACCTGTTTGTCAGTTCCCGGAGCAAGGGCTGCCGGAATATCCGCAAAAACCCTGTATCCAAAGTTATATGCGTTAATCGCCATTTCATAAACCAGGTACAGCACGCAAATTAATACGGTTGTCCTGAACAACATGCCAAGTATGGTCAAGGCTATCTTTTTTGCATTCATGCATCTTCCTCCTGTCCCGACATATCAAATTTCTCTGCAAAAGCAAGAGCCAGTTCATTACTTATCTGCTGGTAAAGTCGGCAGAAAGCAAGCTCCGCTGCCAGAAAATCATTCACTATCGGGTTCTTACGGAATTCCTCATATTCCCGTTCAAAACGGTCTATCTCATCAAAAAGAATATTGGAATCCGTTTCATTCTGAAGCTGAAAATTCCTCTGACGGAAATCATCAATCTGTATTTTCAGTTCAGGATACTGTTTAACATATTCCTTTTGTCTGAAGTATTCCCTGCAAATATCCGATTCATAAACTTTTTGGATAAACCTTTTCATTTCCTTATCAAAACCGCTCATGTATCTTCCCCCGCAAATATTATATTTATACTTCCATAATAATCGGAAGAATCATTGGTCTCCTCTTCGTCTTTTTCCAGAGATAATCGCTTAGCGAATCTCTGATGGTAGACTTTATCTTACCCCAGTCAGAAACATTTCTTTCCTGGAATTTATCCATAATGTCAATGACCAGCCCTCTTGCGCCGTCCATCAGCTCATCGGACTCCCTGACATATACAAAACCTCTGGAAACAATATCCGGTCCCGAAACCAGCATATTGCTTGCGGATTCCAAAGCCATTACAACGATCAGAATACCATCTTCCGCCAGATGCTGACGGTCTCTGATTACAATGTTTCCTACGTCTCCTACTCCCAGACCGTCTACATAAACGGAACCTACCGGCACCTTTCCCACAACTTCTGCGCTGTTCTCATCCAGCTCCAACACATCCCCCGAACTCAAGATGAAGATGTCCTCGCTGCTGTATCCCAGCTCCTTCGCCAATGCGGCCTGGGCCTTTAAATGACGGTATTCCCCATGAACCGGAATAGCATATTTGGGTCTTATGAGGGTATAAAGCAGTTTAATCTCTTCCCTGCAGGCATGTCCTGATACATGGGCATCCTGAAAAATAACGTCTGCGCCTTTAGCATAGAGTTCATTGATAACCTTTGATACCGCTTTTTCATTACCCGGAATGGGATGGGAGGAAAAGATGACCGTATCCTGAGGACCGATACTTACCTTCCTGTGCATGCCGCCTGCCATACGGCTTAACGCCGCCATGCTCTCTCCCTGGCTTCCTGTTGTAATAATAACCGTTTTTTCATCCGGATAATTCTTAATCTGTTCAATATCAATCAGGGTGTTTTCCGGCATCTGCAAATATCCCAGATTCATGGCAGTATCAATGATGCTTACCATGCTCCGGCCCTCTACCACTACCTTCCTGCCAAACTTGTATGCCGAATTAATAATCTGCTGCACCCTGTCCACGTTGGACGCAAAGGTTGCAACAATGATCCTGGTACTCGTATGCTCTGAAAAAATACTGTCAAAGGTCTTTCCTACCGTCTTTTCCGACTGGGTAAATCCTTCCCGCTCTGCATTAGTACTGTCACACATCAATGCCAGAACGCCTTTCTTGCCGATTTCCCCAAACCGCTGAAGATCAATGGCATCCCCGAATACAGGGGTATAATCCACTTTAAAGTCCCCCGTGTGTATGACAATTCCTGCGGGAGAATAAATTGCAAGGGCTGCGGCATCCACAATGCTGTGATTTGTCTTAATAAATTCAATCCTGAAATTCCCGAAATTGATATTCTGCCCGAATTTGACAACCTTTCTCTTTACAGCACTTTCAAGCCCGTGCTCCTTTAATTTGTTTTCAATAATTCCCATGGTCAGCTTGGTAGCATATAAGGGAACCGGTATATCTTTTAACACGTAGGGCAGCGCC
>CAZZHJ010000230.1:0-3040 GCA_964653815.1 uncultured Lachnospiraceae bacterium | reverse complement strand
AGAATTATGAACATGTTATCACTGGAAAACGAGTTAAAGGCGAATGCCTATCCCGGCCGCGGAATTGTCATCGGCAAATCTCCCGACGGCTCAAAAGCCGTATGCGCTTATTTTATTATGGGGCGCAGCACCAACAGCCGGAACCGCATTTTTGTAGAGGATGGCGCAGGAATCCGTACACAGGCGTTTGACCCTTCCAAATTAGAGGACCCGAGCCTTATCATTTACGCTCCTGTCAGAGTGCTGGGCAACAAGACAATCGTTACCAACGGAGACCAGACCGATACCATTTATGAAGGAATGGACAAGCAGCTTACCTTTGAACAGTCTTTAAGATGCCGTGAATTTGAACCGGATGGTCCCAATTACACACCTCGTATTTCCGGTATTATGCATATGGAAAACGGCGGCTACAATTACGCCATGTCTATTTTAAAGAGCAACAACGGTAATCCCGATGCATGCAACCGCTATACCTTTGCCTATGAAAGCCCTGTTGCAGGGGAAGGCCATTTCATCCATACTTATATGCATGACGGCAATCCTCTCCCCAGCTTTGAAGGCGAACCCAAATTAGTGGAGATGGCGGACGATATTGACGCTTTTACCGAAATGCTCTGGAACAGCTTAAATGAAGATAACAAGGTTTCTCTCTTTGTCCGCTACATCGACATTGAAACAGGAAATACAGAAACCAGAATTGTTAATAAGAATCAGTAAAACATCCTGCGGTAGATTATAAACAGACAGGAATCGCAACAACCATCAGGAGGAAAAATCATGAATGAAATCCAGTTAAAATACGGATGCAACCCCAACCAAAAGCCTTCCCGCATTTTTATGGCGGACGGAAGCGAACTCCCCGTTACTGTATTAAACGGCAAACCGGGATATATTAACTTTTTAGACGCATTTAACGGCTGGCAGCTTGTAAAAGAATTAAAGGAAGCTACAGGACTTCCCGCTGCCACTTCTTTTAAACACGTATCCCCCGCAGGCGCTGCGGTAGGACTTCCCTTAGACGATACCCTTGCCAAAATCTACTGGGTAGACGACCTTGGAGAATTATCTCCCTTAGCATGTGCTTACGCAAGGGCAAGAGGCGCAGACCGCATGTCCTCTTTCGGGGACTTTATCGCCTTATCCGATACCTGTGATGCCGACACGGCAAAGCTTATCAAACGCGAAGTTTCCGACGGCGTTATCGCTCCCGGCTATACGGAAGAAGCCCTTTCCATTTTAAAGGAAAAGAAAAAAGGCAATTACAACGTGATTCAGATTGACCCTTCCTACGTACCTGCTCCCATCGAGCAGAAACAGGTATACGGCATAACCTTTGAACAGGGGCGCAACGAACTGAATGTAAACGGGGATTTATTATCCAATATCGTGACGGAAAATAAGAAAATTCCGGAATCCGCCCTTATCGACATGAAGATTGCACTGATTACCTTAAAATACACCCAGTCCAATTCTGTCTGCTATGTAAAAGGCGGACAAGCAATCGGCATCGGTGCAGGACAGCAGTCCCGTATTCATTGTACCCGTCTTGCAGGTCAGAAAGCCGACAACTGGTTTTTACGCCAGTCTCCCCAGGTTATGGGTCTGCAGTTTGTAGATAAGTTAGGCCGTGCTGACAGGGACAATGCCATTGATGTTTATATGGGCGATGAATATATGGATGTTCTGGCTGACGGCGTGTGGGAAAAGACCTTTAAGGTAAAACCCGCTGTCTTTACTGCTGAGGAAAAGAAAGCTTGGCTTGCGAAAAACCAGGATGTGACTTTAGGTTCTGACGCATTCTTCCCCTTCTCAGATAATATTGAAAGGGCACATAAGAGCGGGGTTAAGTATATTGCCCAGCCCGGAGGGTCCGTTAGGGATGATGTGGTAATTGAATGCTGTGATAAGTATGGAATGGTGATGGCATTTACAGGGATTCGATTGTTCCATCATTAAATGGATTTACTCTTTGGTTCGGGAAAAGAAGGTTAGAAAATAGACAGAAAATCCAAGGAACTGTAACAAAGCTTATATTTATTTCGGGGACACGTTTGCACTCGGGTTTATGCTCTTTAGAGTATAAAAGCGTAACGGCACATAAGATTGCAAAAGACGCAATCTAAGTGCCGACGCTTTTACAACGGTTCCTTCAATAAACATAACTTTGTCACAGTGCCTTGGATTTTCTGTCTATTTTCTAACCTTCTTTTCTCTCTGTCAAGCAAATTCATTAAATGTATGTAGAGTGTTATTAAGGGCGTATTATATCTATAAACATTCATAAAAAGCTATCTCTTTCCGCCAACATCTTTTGCCAGATATATCTCATATATAATTATAATTTGGAATTTTATATTTGTTAAAGAACTACGTTGTAATTCCGAGTGTACGATACAACCGTGATTTGCTATCGACAAGCATATGCAAAATTCTAATTACATATACCGTATTGGTGATGTGGTTAATGACAAAGAATATTTTATATTCTTTAAAATATGTTTTATGTATGCCCCATTCTGCAAGTATTGGGTCATCATCCAATTCGTGACTTTCTGGTAGGTATCGAAGTTTATTAATTTGTTTTCGAATACCTCTCACGATATTTCCTACAGCAGTAGGATACCTTAAGACAAATGCAATATAATCGTCTGCCTTTTCCAAGTCTTCTGCTGCCGAACTACTTATCTTAATTTTGTACTGAGACATTTCTATATTTTTTCTCCAATCTATCACATACTTCGTTGAAGTCCTTTACCTTGCCCTCACTGATTTGCTCCAACCCGCCAAGCACCATATCCCGAACTTCCAACTGTTGCTGTTCTAATTCTTCTGTATATTCTTTTCTTGCAGCTGCCGCCATAATATACCGTCCTTTCCAGCATTACATACCCTAAAGCAAATTATTTTCCTACAAAACTATTTTTCTTTATTCTACTAACATTTCATCAACAATGCAACCCCACAAAAGCCATACAAGGTGTCCGGCTGGGGGAAGTCTTTGGTAAGTCCTGTAGGGGGATACTTTCTGTTTTTTCAT
>CAZZHJ010000229.1:0-3118 GCA_964653815.1 uncultured Lachnospiraceae bacterium | reverse complement strand
TATCATGTTTATTTCTAAATGATATCAAATAAGTTTTGTCAGGCTGCCGGTAATCTCTCTCTTTTATAGGGTTTACGGGAATCAGATTAATATGACATTTTCTCTCTCCTGCCAGCCTTGAAAGCTTACAGACATCCTCATATGTATCGTTGACCCCGGCTACCAGACTGTACTCAAAAGTAATCCTTCTGCCGGTTTTTTCAAAATACACATCCACTGCATCCATCAACTCTTTTATGGAATAAACCTTTGCTATGGGCATCAGCTCCTGACGCTTTGCATCAGTAGCCCCGTGAAGGGACAGCGCCAGAGTAATCTGCAGTCCTTCTTCCGCCAGTCTCAATATTTCCGGCACAATACCGCAGGTGGAAACCGTAATGTTCCGCTGGCTCAGATGATATCCCTTTTCATCTGTCAAAAGCCTGATAAACCTCACCAGATTGTCATAATTATCAAGAGGCTCTCCCGTTCCCATAACAACCACATTGGAAACCCGCTCTCCTGTATCACGCATAACGGCATAAACCTGCTCCAGCATTTCAGACGCCCGGAGGTTCCTGGTCAGTCCGTCCAGGGTGGAAGCGCAAAACCTGCATCCCATCCGGCATCCCACCTGTGAGGAAATGCACACGCTGTTCCCGTGCTTGTATGGCATCAGCACGCTCTCCACCACGTTGCCGTCATCCAAAGCAAAAAGATACTTTCTGGTTCCGTCCTTTTTAGACTTCTGTACCTTTACCGTTTTCAGGGACGCCAAGAAGAATCTTTTCTTACATTCTTCCCGAAAGGCCCCGGATATATTAGTCATTTCATCAAATCCGCCTGCAAATTTCACATGCATCCAGTCATAAATCTGGTCCGCCCTGAAATTTTTTTCACCCATTCCCGTCAGAACTTCCCGCAATTCATCCCGGTACAAAGATTTTATATCTGTCTTTTCCATTGCCTATACCGCTTTCCGCACAAATACAACCATATAAAAGCCGTCGGTCTCGCCCACTCCCGGTATCCACAGCTGTTCCCTTTCTTTTGTAAAGGGAAAATGCTCTAAAAACCATGCGCTGTTCCCCTCATTTTCCTCTTCCGTCAGCGTGCATGTGGAATACAAGAGCTTTCCTCCCGGCTTCACATACCGCCACACCACGGAAAGAATCTTCCGCTGCAATGCGGCAACTTCCGCCACATCCTCTTTCGTCATGCGGTATTTGATGTCAGCCTTCCTGCCGATGACCCCAAGGCCTGAGCAGGGAAGGTCTGCAATTACCACATCCGCTTTTTCTATATTTTCTTCATCGGACGCCGTGGCGTCAAAAACCTCCGCCCTGATGTTTGTATAGCCGCTTCTTTCAATATTTTCTTCTATCAGTCCCACTTTTCTTTCGGAAATATCCCTGACTACCACAAGACCGGTATTTTTCATGATACCGGCGGCATGAATCGCCTTGCCTCCCGGTGCGCCACAGACATCGATAATGTACTGGTTTTCTTTGATACCCGCCCCTTCCGTGATTGCCATGGAACCGGCATCCTGTATCATAATAAGCCCTTCTGCAAATCCCGGTATGCTCTCGGGCCGGTCAAAACCGTAAAGCCTGTATCCCCCGGAAAATTCAGCCGTTTCCTCATAGGAAATGCCCTCATCCGTCATTTTTTGTAAAAGAGCCTTTTTGTCCGCTTCTTTCATATCCTCCTGCAGCCGGACCGTAAGGGGTCTCTCCGAAAGCAGCGCTTTCAAAATCTGTTCTGCCTCTTCCTCCCCGAATCTGGAAATAAACATTTCCACAATCCATAAGGGCATGGAATAAACCACCGAAAAATGGGAAACCGGGTCTTTTTCCCTGTCAGGATAGGCAATCTGCTCTTTATTCCTGGCAATGTTCCTCAAAACGCCGTTGACAAAACCCTTTAAGGAACCGAAACTTCTTTTTTCCGCCAGCTTCACGGCTTCATTACATACCGCCGAATCCGGCACGCCGTCCATATAAAGAATCTGGTAGACGCTCATCCTCATAAGGCTCCTGATAAGGGGCTTCATTTTCTTTACAGGCACTTTGGAAAAGGCATTTATCACATAATCCAATTCCATGCACCGCTCTACAGTCCCTTCCACTGTCCTTTTGATAAAGGAACGCTCTCTTTTATCCAGATACCCGTACTTATCCAGAATCTGTTTCATCACATAATGGCTGTACTGCTTCTTTTCCAATATTTCCATAATGCAGTCCAGCACGATTTCCCTGATATTGGCCACAATCCGTTCCTGCCTTTATTCAAACATTTCGCCTTCCGCAAAAGACCTTCCCAAAAGGAATTCCTTTGTGCTCATGCGCTTTTTCCCTTCTAACTGGATTTCCGTCAAAACAAGGGTGCCCCCGCCTGTATGGACAAATACCTCATCCCTGGTAACCTTGGCCACACTTCCCGGCTGTCCTCCCATATCTTCCGCCACACGGGCTTTCCAGATTTTCAGCTGCTTTCCTTTATATCCGGTATATGCGCTGGGCCAGGAATTCAGTCCCCTTACCAGACGCTCGATTTCTGCTGCGCTCTTATTCCAGTCTATTCTACCTGTGGACTTGGTCAGCATTTTGGCGTAACTGCTTTTGTCGTCCTCCTGCTTTATAGGCGACACATCGCCCTTTTCAATTTTGGAAAGGGCCTCCACGATCAGGGAAGAACCTGCCTCCGCCAGCTTGTCAAAAAGGCTTGCTCCCGTCTCTTCCGCTGTAATCTCCACCTTCCGCTGGAAAAGAATATCCCCCGTATCCAGACCTTTATCCATCTGCATAATGGTAACACCTGTTTCTTTTTCTCCGTCAATAATACTCCATTGTATAGGAGCCGCCCCTCTGTATTTCGGCAGAAGGGAAGCATGAATATTGACGCATCCGTAAGCAGGCATATTTAATATTTCTTCCGAAAGAATCTGACCGAATGCCGCCACCACAAATATGTCAGCCGGGTATTTCCGAAGTTCCTCCACTGCTTCCGCCGTCTTGATCTTGACCGGCGTCAGTACGGGAATACCGTGCTTCAAAGCGCACTCCTTTACCGGCGATGCCGCCATTTCCTTTCCTCTGCCCCTGGGCTTATCCGGCTGTGTAACAACAGCCGTTAT
>CAZZHJ010000228.1:0-3120 GCA_964653815.1 uncultured Lachnospiraceae bacterium | reverse complement strand
AAATGCAGGAGAACAATTAGGAAGAGAGGAAATGGATCATGAAAGTCAGCAGAATTAGAATTAATGGAATGCAAAACCCGGTTGGATTTTCTTTTGACAGCGTCCGCTGTGGATGGCTGGTAAGCGACACGGCGGCAAAGAAAACGGTTCAGGTAAAGATTGATGTGGCAAAAGATGAGAAATTTGAAAGCCCTCTTTATAGCAAAGAGGGAACAGAACTAAACTCTGCCTGTGAAATGCTGGACATAGAATTGGAACCCCGCACACGCTATTATGTCCGTGTTGCAGTGGTTGGCGATAATAAGGAAAAGGCGGAGGATACGGCTTTTTTTGAGACTGCAAAGATGGACGAACCCTGGCAGGGCAAGTGGGTGAAGCTACATAGAGAGGATCAATTTCATCCTGTATTTGAAAAAAACTTTGAAGCGAAAGAAGATCTGGTTGATGCGCGGCTGTACATTTCCGGGTTGGGGCTTTACACAGCAAAGGTAAATGGCAGAAAGGTAAGCGGTGAGATCCTGACACCGTATTACAGTGATTATCGCACGGAGGTTCAGTATCAGACTTATGATATTACAGATGTGATCAGGTCTCAAAACCAGATTCAGGTGGAACTGGGCAACGGCTGGTATAAGGGGTATTTCGGTCTGGCAGGGAATAACAATAATTTCGGTGATGAATTCCAGATGATCGCGGAAATCCGCCTGCACTATGGAGATGGAACGGAAACGGTGATCGGTTCTGATGAAAGCTGGCTCTATTATGGTTCGGATACGCAGGACAGTGATATTTATAATGGGGAGATTATAAACCGCTGTCTTTGGGAAGGAAAAGAGAATCTGAAAAAGGCACCGGTTCCCGGCGGAATTGCGCCTGCTGTTTTGGTGGAACGTTATAGCCTGCCTGTAGTCGAGCATGAGGATATGCCGGTGAGGGAAGTAATCCATACACCGGCGGGGGAAACTGTGTTGGATTTCGGACAGAATTTTGCCGGATATGTTACATTCTTTTCCAGACTGAAAAAAGGAACAAAGATCGTGCTGGACTTCGGTGAGATCCTTCAACAGGGGAATTTTTATAATGCCAATTACCGTCGTGCAAAATCTCAGTTTACCTATATTGCAGATGGCAGAGAAGAACTGGTAAAACCGCAGTTTACTTATTTCGGCTTCCGTTATGTCCGGGTAAGCGGCTGGGAGGGTGAGCTTTCCCTCGGTGATTTCATGGCAAAAGCGCTTTATTCTGACATGGAGGTTACCGGGCATATTGAAACAGGACGGAAAAATGTTAATCAATTATTTTCCAATGTGATGTGGGGGCAGAAGTCTAACAGTATAGATTTTCCAACAGATTGCCCTCAGAGGGATGAGCGGCTGGGATGGACCGGCGATGTCCAGGTTTTTGCCGGTACAGCCTGCTATAATATGAATACAGCCGCTTTTTACAACAAATTTATCCATGACTTGCGTGTAGAACAGAAAAAGCTTGATGGAATTATGCCCGGGGTGATTCCGGTATTTGACCCTTCCGGAGCAGCCTTTTCAGCAGTCTGGGGAGATATTGCAACCTTTTTGCCCACGGTTTTGTATGAGCGCTATGGGGATAAAAAGGCGCTTAAAGATTATTATCCCATGATGAAGGATTGGGTGGATAAGATCACAAAAGAGGATAAAGCCAGAGGGCAGCGTTATCTTTTTGATTATGGCAATCAGCTGGGAGACTGGCTGGCAATGGACGGGCGGACTCTGCAAAGTATGAAAGGCGGTACGGACGATTATTTTATCGGCTCCTGTTATTATGCCATGTCTGTAAAGATGGTGGCGGATGCGGCAGGAAGCTTAAACTATGCGGAAGATGAAGCATATTACAATGATCTTTACCGGAAGATCCGTCAGGCGATTCTGAAAGAATATTATACTGAGACAGGGCGTCTTAGCATTGACACGCAAACCGGTTATCTGGTGGCTTTATACTCCGGCATCTTTAAGGATAAAGCCAGAGTGGTGAATGGACTCAAAGAGCGTCTATACAAGGATTGCTATAAGATGAAGGGCGGGTTTGTGGGCGCTCCCATCATGTGCAAGGTTATGGCGGACAATGGTTTGGAGGAGGAGGCATTCTACTTTCTTTTGCAGGAAGGTTTTCCGGGATGGATGCACTGCATAAATCTGGGTGCAACAACCATATGGGAACGCTGGAATTCTGTGTTGGATGATGGGACTATGAGCGGCACTATGATGAATTCCCTGAACCATTATGCCTACGGTTCTGTGATAGAGTATCTGTACAAAAATGTTGCCGGAATCCGTCCGCTTGCTCCGGGCTTTAAAAAGGCGCAGATTTCGCCGCTGATCAATCAGAAACTGAGATATGTCAAAGCATCTTATGATTCTGTTTATGGAACCTACCGGGTGGAGTGGAAGATAAAAAGGGATGGGCGGATACATGCAAAGATTGAGATTCCGTTTGGCTGTACAGCACTTGTAGGATTTCCTTTTTATCCCGGTGAAGCGACTGGGGAATTGACAGCCGGTAAGTATGAATTTGAATATATGCCGACGGAAGACCTGCGCTGCAGATATACGAATAAGACACTCTTTAAGGAGATGGTGCAGGATGAGAAGGCAATGGAAATCATTGAACGTATCTCGCCAATGCTGCAGCATTTCCTGACATCCGGTGATGAGGAATTCCTGCATGAGAGTTTGGACACGCTAGAAGGAATGTCCTTCCTTGGATTTTCGGCTGAGATGATTCGGAATCTGACGGATGAACTTACTAAAATATACGAGGAAGGCGGTTTTTAAGATGAACTATTATACAAGTGAGAAAATTGCGGACCACATTACAGCGATCAAAAGCCTGTCAGGTGAATTTTTGTATTTGATAGAGGGCGAAAGTAAGGCAGTACTCATCGATACCTGTGTTGGAGTAGGCCATATCAGAGACTATGCTGAGGGGCTTACCGACAAACCTATAACGGTTCTTCTTTCCCATGGGCATATTGACCATGCAATGGGTGCACCGGAATTTGAGAGGGTATATATGAATAACAAGGATATCCCGCTCTATCAGAGCCAGTGTGCATTGGAAGAGAGGAAGGGATATGTTGCAGCATGC
>CAZZHJ010000227.1:0-3130 GCA_964653815.1 uncultured Lachnospiraceae bacterium | reverse complement strand
TTTTGTCCCGTATTTCATCCAGCGTGGTATAAAATTTATTCAGATGGCTTGCCGATGTATTCTGGGATACATGGCTCTTCACATTCATGAAGGTTACATCCACCTGAAGAGGCGTGTTGGACAGAGCACGCAGCAGCTGCAGTTCCGTATCCTGCTTTACAGGCATCAGATTCAGAATACAAATCTGCAGGGGTCTGATATTCTGATGCAGCGCCCTGTACTCATCCATAACAAATATATTTTCATTTTCCAGAATCTCCTTTGCCGGGAGTTCACTTTGTGTCTTAATAGGCATTTCTATTCCTTCTTTAACTCATAATTTCTTTTGCAGGGCAGTATCGCCTCTGCCACAATATACTAACACTTTTTGGCCTGTCAGGCAAGCCATGGACACCACCCCGAAAGCCGGAAGCATCCTCACTCATGTTGATAATACCATGTCCATGAACATTTCTTCGGAAATAATAGGTATTCCCAGTTCTTTTGCCTTTTTATTTTTGCCTGAAGTGGAAGTCAGGTCATTGTTAATCAGATAATCCGTCTTGCTCGAAACGCTTCCTGCCACTTTTCCGCCTCGGCTCTCTATGAGCTCCTTCAGCTCATTGCGGTTGGCAAAGTGCTCCACACTTCCGGTAATCACAAAGGTTTTGCCCGCCAGATTCTGCTCACTTTCATTTTCTTCCGGCTTTGCAATACGCAGTTCTTCCAGAAGCCTTCTTGCGGCTTCAAGTCTTTTATCATCCTGGAAGAAGCTTCGGATTCCCTCTGCCAGCACACCGCCGATTCCTTCAATTTCAGACAATTCTTCCGCTGTGGCATCCTTTAAACGTTCAAAATCATCATCAAAAGCCTTACAAAGCATTTTGGCATTGGCAAGGCCAATTCCGTTGATGCCCAGGGAATAAATAAACTTAGCCAGGGTTGTATCCTTTGCTTTTTCCACGGAATCCCAAAGATTGCCGTAGGATTTTTCCCCGAAGCCCTCCATCTGTGTAATTTCCTCTCCATGGCGGTCCAGATGGAAAATATCGGAAAATTCGTGAATAAATCCCTTGGCAATAAATTTTTCCAGGGTTGCTTCCGAAAGGCCGTCTATATTCAGGGCATCCCTGCTTACCATCAGGGTAAAGGCCTTGATTTTTTTTGCTTCGCACTCTTCATTGGGACAAATCAGGGTTTTTGCATCATTGGCTTTACTGATCTCCGTTTTAGCTCCACATACCGGACAATGCTCCGGGATTTCCAGCTTCCCGCTTCTTGTGAGATTATCCGCAATCTGGGGAATGATCATATTGGCTTTGTACACCATGATCCGGTCCCCGATTCCCAGCTGCAAGCCTTCCATTACGCTTAAATTGTGGACGCTTGCCCGGGAAACCGTGGTCCCTTCCAGTTCCACCGGTTCAAATATCGCCACCGGGTTAATCAATCCTGTACGGCTGGGACTCCATTCAATTTCCTTTAAGGTAGTTTCCGCCGTCTCGTCCGCCCATTTAAAAGCGATGGAATCTCTTGGGAATTTTGCCGTTCTTCCTAGAGACGCCCCATAAGCCATATCACAGTAAGTCAGCACCAGACCGTCTGAGGGCACGTCATAATCCTGAATGGCAGCCGCAAATTCTTCCACCGCAGCTTCTATATTCTGAGGCGTTACCCGTTTATATTCCACAATATCAAAGCCCTGCTCCTTCAAAAACAGGAATTGGTTTTCCCTGTCATTGCCAAAATCTGTCTCTATGCCGTTTTCCACTGCGCTAACCAGGGAAAAGGCGTACAGACGGACATTCCGCTTTGCAGTAATTTCATTATTTAACTGCCTTACAGAACCGCTGCAGAGATTTCTGGGGTTCTTGTATTTGGCATCCGCATCGGCTATTTCCCTGTTTACCTTCTCAAAATCGGAATAGGTAATAACCGCTTCTCCCCGCAGAATCAATCTTCCCTTAAAGGAAATGGCGTGAGGAATATTTTTAAACACCTTTGCATTGTTGGTAATGACCTCTCCCACTTCCCCGTTTCCTCTGGTAACAGCCTTTTCTAGCCTGCCCTTATCATAGGTAAGGACAATGGTAAGACCATCCAATTTCCAGGAAAGCAGTCCTTCCTTTCCGTCCAGCCAGCTTTGCAGTTCTTCCCTGCTTTTTGTCTTCGCCAGGGAAAGCATGGGCTTCTCATGGCGCTCCTTAGGAAGCTCTTCAACGGCTTCATAACCCACATTTACTGTAGGACTTCCGGCGAGGACCATCCCCGTTTCTTCCTCCAGGGCAGTCAGTTCGTCGTAAAGCGCATCATATTCATAATTGCTGATAATCTCACGGTCTTCTGCATAATAAGCTTTTGAAGCTTCATTTAACTTTGCAATCAGTTCTTTCATTCTGTCGGTTTTATTCATAACGCTCTCCCTTCAATCCCGCAATTTCATAAAGCTCTTCCAATTCATTTCCTTTTAAAACCCTGTATTCTCCCGGTTTCAGTTTATCCAGCGTGATATTGGCAACCCGGATTCTTTTTAAAGAATGCACCTCATATCCAAGCTCTTTGCACATCCTCCTGATCTGCCGGTTCAGTCCCTGGGTCAAAATAATGTGAAAGGTCAGTTTTCCCACCTGCCACACTTTGCAGGGTCTTGTTGTCTTATCCAGTTCGCTTAAGTAAACCCCTTCCGACATTTTCTTCAAAAACTCTTCTGTCACTTCGCTTTTCAGTTTTACCACATATTCCTTCTCATGCCGGTTTGCCCCCCGCATCAGAGCGTCAATCAAATCCCCGTCATTGGTCATCAAAAGCAGGCCTTCAGAATCCTTATCCAGCCTTCCCGCATAAGTTACCCTGACAGGATAATGAAGGGCGTCGCTTAAAAGTTTATCCGCATGCTTATCCCGCTCTGAGCAGATTATGCCCACAGGCTTATAATAAGCAAGGACAGCCTTTTCCTGTCTTCCGCCGATTATCTTTCCGCCGAAGCATACTTTGTCACCGGGCAGCACTTTCGTACCCGGAGCCGCAATTTTACCGTTGACGGTAACCTGTCCCTGTTCAATGAATTTATCCGCATCTCTTCTGGAACAGATACCTGCTTGGGCAAGGTATTTGTTTAAGCGGATTTCTTCTTTTTCTTTAAATTGTTTCC
>CAZZHJ010000226.1:0-3137 GCA_964653815.1 uncultured Lachnospiraceae bacterium | reverse complement strand
CCGATTTCAACGAAACTGTTGTCATCGAGTAAAGCTGCAATTCTTTGACTCGCTTGTGAAGAATTACTCATTTTTCAGACCTCCATTTTATATTAATTAAAAGAATAACGATTTTTGCGGATGGCCGAGTAAACCTAATACCGCATCGTTAGAAGTATACCATAGAATTCCAAGTCAGGCTAGATAATTTTTGTAATTTTTACGGTAAATTAGCGGTTTTTTCTCTTTTATCCAGCCTATGCCCCACGCAAAAAGATATCCATTAGCCACATCAGGCAATATTGATATGTATATTCCTCCATGCTCCCTGCTGTTTCAATGGGAACAACAGTATAAGTCTCTCCATTCACAATCACTTTTTCATATCCCACAATCTCCCCTTCTGCAACCGGCGCAGGCAGTTCGCTTTTTACTTCCACGGCAACCTCCACCTCATCCCAGTCCGCTAAAAGCAGCTCCGTATCCTTCCATTCCATAGACAGAGGGACGCTTTCTCCCGTGCCGTTTGTAACGGCAATAGTTCTCGGGATTTCTTTTTGTTCCACTACGACTCTTTGATAGTCTTCCACCCCTATTTTCATAAGCGCTTTGGTATCCGACCATTTATAGCTTTTGTTGGGCGGCCAGCCACTTGCAAGAACTACCGATACCAGAACCCTGTCTTCTTTTTTTACCGCTCCTACAAAGCAGTATCCCGCCTGATTGGTAAATCCCGTTTTTATGCCGATGGCTCCATCCATCATACCCAGGAACTGGTCTCTATTGTATACCTGAAACCTCCGTCCGCTCTGTAGCTCGCAAAACTGGTAGCTCTTTGTTCCCACCAATGCCACAAAGAGGTCGTTCTGGATTGCATAGGAGGCAATCTTTGCAAGGTCATAGGCAGTGGTGGAATGCGCCTTGTCTCCTTTGACTGCATCCAGTCCGTTGGGAGTGATAAAAAAGGTGTCACTGCATCCCAAGTCCCGTGCCTTCTGGTTCATCAGTTCTGCAAACCCCTCAACGCTCCCCCCGATATGTTCGGCTATGGCAACCGCCGAATCGTTATGAGACTCTAACATCAGGGAAAACAGCAGGTCCTTCAGCTTGTAGGTTTCCCCTTCTTTCATCCCCAGATGAACCTTCGGCATGGATGCCGCACGGGACGAAACAGTCACCTCGTCCTCCAGATTGCCGTATTCCAGTGCAATAATTGCCGTCATAATCTTGGTGGTGGATGCCATGGGCATTACTTCATAGCCGTTCTTTTCATAGAGCACCCTGTTGTTTGAGGCATCCATCAGCAGGGCAGCCTTGGCATACAGACGGGGTTCTTTTCGTTCCACCCGCGTCTCCTGCTCCTCTGTCGTTTGTCCTTCCCCTGTTGCTGTCCGGTCCTCTGTTGTTTTCTCTCCCCCTGTTGCTTTCCGATCCTCCTCCGATTCTTCAACTACTGTTTCTGCCTTGACAATCCCCCGACTGCTGTCCATATAAAAGAAAATGGAAAAATGTAAAATAAAAAAGCACAGGAAAAAAAACTTTTTTTCTCTTGTGCTTCTTAATCTCCTTTTTTGCATGTGCTTTTCCTCATACCTTTTTTTACAGTATATTCGCACACAGCTTTAAATATCCAGTTTAAGTTGTACCTCTTTTTCCGCCTGCTCCTTAAATTCTTCCAGCTTGTCCGTATTCATACGCGGCAGCTCCTCTAAGCTGGTAACGCCAAAGCTTCTCAAAAACTGTTCTGTGGTTCCGAACAAAAGCGGCCTTCCCGGCGCATCCATCCTTCCCACTTCCATTACCAGGTCAAATTCCACCAGCCTGTTTACCGCATGGTCACAACTTACCCCACGGATTTTTTCAATCTCTATTTTGGTCACCGGCTGCTTGTAGGCAATAATGGACAATGTCTCTAAAAGCGAATCCGTAAGGGTATATTTCCGGGGTGTGGAGGCAATCTTAATAAGCCATTCATACATTTCAGGCTTACTGCACATCTGGTAAGAACCCTCCAGTTCCATCAGCGTAATTCCCCTGTCATCCGCCTTATCATATTCTTCCTTCATCTCCGAAAGCAGTTCTTTTACCTCTTTTACCGAAATATCCAGCACCTGGGAAAGTCTTGCCGCATCCACGGATTCTCCCATGGTAAACAGAACCGACTCCAGTACAGCTTTCATTTTTTCTTTTTCCAATTATGCTGCCTCCTTTGAGGTAATATAAATATCGTCAAATGCACTTTTCTGTTCTATCAGAATCTGTCCCACCTTCATCATCTCCAGAATAACCAGAAATGTCACAATCACTTCCATCTTGGAATGCTGTTTTTCCAGCAGATTCCGGAAACTGCATTTTTTCTGCATCCTGATATAGTCGTGTACGTATATCATTTTTGCATCCATGTCCACTTCGTCTTTTTCAATTTTTCCGAAGGTGGAACGGATAGGGTCTATCTTATCCTCGCGGCGTTTCAGCACCGATTCAAAGATCTCCCTCAGCCCTGAAAGATTTACTTCTCCCAACAACTGCTCATAATCCACAGGCGGCGTATATTCTTCCACCTCTTTAGGAAGCGTCCTTTCCTTAAACCAGACCTTTTCGGCAGCCATCTGCTTGTCCTTCAATTCGTAGGACATATATTTATACATCTTATATTCAAGCAGCTTCTCCACCAGCTCTGCTCTGGGGTCTTCCTCTTCCCCGTCTTCATTAACTTCCTTAGGCAGAAGCATCCTGCACTTAATATCAATCAGGGTAGCTGCCATGACCAAAAATTCGCTCATGACATTCATATCTTCCCTATGCATCTGGCGGATATAATCCAGATACTGCTCGGTAATATCCACAATAGGAATGTCATAAATATCCACTTTATTCTTTTCAATCAGGTACAATAACAAATCCAGAGGACCCTCAAAGACCTGTAACTTTACTTCTAAAGACATAATTATCCCTCACGTTTTTCTCATGCCAATACATAATACTACATCTTGAGCTCAATTGCAAGGGGAATATCAATATGTTGCGTCAGGAGGGACGGGATTTATTTACATTTGAGGCGTATATGAGGCAGGCGGGCAGCTTTGGGGGTAAATAGTATTTCTCTTCCAATCCGCGCTCTCGCTCCGTGAAAAACGCAACGGAAAGCGCTAAGCTCG
>CAZZHJ010000225.1:0-3149 GCA_964653815.1 uncultured Lachnospiraceae bacterium | reverse complement strand
AAATAAAAGGGCGCTGTTTTCTGACACTTCTTCTGAATTTGTTTGTCCGCCTGACCCAAGTCCTTACAGTATCGTTACAATAAAATTCCGTTCAGCCAAAAATAATATTGATAAAGTATATTTTGTCTGTAAAGGTGAAAAACACCTGATGATGAAATTTAAAAGTGATGAATTATTTGATTATTATGAATACGATTTACAGTTAGATGATGAGAAAGTATTTTATTACTTTGAAGTTACTGCAGGAAAAATTGTTTGTGTTTATGATTATCGCGGTGTGGCAAAAGATGTGCAAGATTATTACAAATTTGTAATTGTTCCCGGACAGCATGTGCCAAGATGGGCGAAAGGTGCAGTAATGTATCAGATTTATGTGGATCGCTTTTATAACGGGGATCCCACCAACGATGTTTTAAATGATGAGTATAACTATATCGGAGAGCATGTAACAAAGGTAGATGATTGGAACAAATATCCCGCCACCATGGGAGTCCGGGAATTTTATGGAGGGGACTTACAGGGAGTTTTGGATAAAATGGATTATCTGCAGGATTTGGGAATAGATGTTATTTACTTTAATCCTCTGTTTGTATCTCCGTCCAACCATAAATATGATATTCAGGATTATGACTATATAGACCCCCACTTTGGGAAAATAGTGGATGATGAGGGAGAGCTTCTTGCTCCTGGGCAGAAGGAGAACCGGTTTGCTTCGAGGTATATTAACCGTGTGGCAAATAAGAAGAATCTGGAAGCTTCCAACGAAATGTTTATACGTGTTGTAGAAGAAGCTCATAGGCGTGGAATGAAAGTTATTCTGGATGGTGTATTCAACCATTGTGGTTCTTTTAATAAGTGGATTGACAGAGAAAGAATTTATGAAGAGTTTGGGGGCTATGAGAAGGGCGCCTATATATCTGCAGACAGTCCCTACCGGAATTTCTTCCATTTTTTTGATAATAATAGATGGCCCTATAATCCTACTTATGACGGATGGTGGGGACATGATACACTGCCAAAGCTGAATTATGAAGCATCAAGGGAACTGTATGATTATATTCTGTATATCGGGAAAAAATGGGTTTCCCCGCCTTTTAATGCCGATGGATGGAGATTGGATGTGGCTGCGGATTTAGGCCATTCTCCGGAATTTAATCATAAATTCTGGAAGGACTTCAGGAGGGCGGTACATGAGGCAAATCCGGAGGCGATTGTGCTGGCAGAGCATTACGGAAGTCCCCGTGAATGGATTCAAAACGGAGAATGGGATACCGTTATGAATTATGATGCTTTTATGGAACCTGTAACCTGGTTTTTGACGGGAATGCAGAAGCACAGTGATGATTACCGGGAAGATCTGTATGGGAATGCAGACAGCTTCTGGGGAGCAATGCGTTATCACGGCACAGCTTTTTCAGGCGATTCCTTTTATATCGCAATGAATGAATTGTCCAACCATGACCACTCCCGGTTTTTAACCAGAACCAATAAAAGAGTAGGAAGGGTAAATACCCTTGGTCCTGAAGCGGCAAACCAGAATGTCAATAAAGCAGTTATGAGAGAGGCTGTTGTACTGCAAATGACATGGGCAGGTGCACCGACAATATATTATGGGGATGAGGCCGGAGTATGCGGCTTTACAGATCCGGATAACCGCAGGACATATCCCTGGGGACATGAAGACCATGAACTGATTCAATTTCATAAAGAGATGATAAGAATTCATAAAGAAAGCAATGCATTTCTTTACGGCAGCTTAAAATATCTGGCAGCTGATTATAATATAATCGGGTTCACGAGATTTTGTGATGATGACCATTATGTGATCATTGTCAATAATAATGACCGTGAGGTTGAAAAAGAATTTTCTGTATGGGAAAGTGGAATTCCGAGGGATTGTGAGTTAGAACAGATTATGCTTACGGAAGATGGGGGCTATACAACTAAGGTAAAACTGCACCCTGTCCAAGGGGGAAAATTAAATCTGACTTTGCCTAAAACTTCAGCTATTGTTTTGAGACACAGGGGCGATGTAGAGGGATAAAAAATTCCTTGCAATTGGCAGAAAACTGTGATATAAATTTATATTGTCAGGGCAATCAGGATAAGCTTGGATGCCCTTTATGGATGGATTCCCGAGTGGCCAAAGGGGACAGACTGTAAATCTGCTGCAAATTGCTTCGGTGGTTCGAATCCACCTCCATCCATTAGATGCCGCAGTGGCGGAACTGGCAGACGCGCAGGACTTAAAATCCTGTGGTGGCAACATCGTACCGGTTCGATTCCGGTCTGCGGCACGAATATTTAATGGAAATAAAGTTCGAAACGTAGGTTTCGGGCTTTATTTTTTTGATTACATTTTTGATAGAGTTCGTTACAATTTTCCTGATAATCTTTTTAATATGCCGATAATTAAAATAGAAAGATAAGCTAAAAGTATATAAATTGAAAATATAGAAGTTGTATTAAAGAGGGGGATTTAAAATGGAAATGGGACCTATATTTTACTATAATTATCAGGTAACAGCCAGTGGACAGAATGTAAAAGAGGCGAAAAAGACCGGGACAGGGAAAACGGATAGTGAGCAGAAGCTTTTAGAAGCGGCAGAAATGGCGGATTTTAGGAAAAAGTTTTATGAGGATTTACGGAGGCTGGTTCCTTATAATACAACGAGAGATACAACACTAATCATATCGGAGGCGGCATTTCGGGAAATGAAAGCTAATCCGGAATATAGGGAAAAAGTTCTTTCTTTAATCCAGCGGGATTGGGGAAATTACCATGGTTCAAGAAGGTATCATGTTCTTATAACCGTAGGAGCAGATTTGAAGGATTACCGTGCTTCTTCATGGCCGATAGGCACCGGCAGCGGGTGTAAAGCCAGAAAATACAGTAAAAGATATGTAAGAAAAGAAATTTGTAAAAGGATTGGTAAAAAGAAACGGGAAAAGAAAGTATATATAGAAGAGTATGTTGAAGGAAAAATGATAATAAAAAGACTGGTACAAATATTGCGTAATGAAGAGGCGGCAAATGAAATGCTGCTTAGAAGATATAAGGAATTAAGGGAATGCTGAAAAGCATTCCCTTTTGATTGTGTAACAGTCTTTTAATAAACCCCCTGCTATGCAGGGGGACAACAGCTGCT
>CAZZHJ010000224.1:0-3162 GCA_964653815.1 uncultured Lachnospiraceae bacterium | reverse complement strand
TGGCCCATGCCGGAAAGGCTGGCGGATAACCATGTTGCCATGGGATTGATACAGCTGTTGTTTACCGTTGTGATCATGGTGATTAATCAGAAATTTTTTGTCAGCGGTTTTGTAGGTTTATTGCATGGATCCCCTAACATGGATACTCTGGTTGGATTAGGGGCAGGGGCGTCTTTCATATACAGTACTTATGCGCTGTTTGCCATGACAGACGCACAGCATTTGGGAGACCATCAGGCAGTAATGCTTTATATGCATGAGTTTTATTTTGAGTCTGCGGCCATGATTCTTACTTTGATTACGCTGGGAAAAATGCTGGAAGCATTTTCCAAAGGAAAGACTACCAATGCCTTAAAAAGCCTGATGGATTTAGCACCCAAGACGGCAGTTGTGATTAGAGATAAAGAAGAGATTACAATTTCCGTGGACCGGGTTGTAAAAGGAGATATCTTTGTAGTACGTCCGGGAGAGAGTATTCCTGTGGATGGCGTTATAATAGAGGGAAACAGCGCTGTAGATGAATCGGCATTAACAGGGGAGAGTATCCCTGTAGATAAAGAAGAAGGCGATTTTGTCTCCGCAGCCACCATAAACCAATCGGGCTTTATCCGCTGTGAGGCCTCAAGGGTAGGAGAAGATACCACCCTGTCACAGATTATCCAGATGGTAAGCGATGCGGCGGCAACCAAAGCGCCTATTGCCAAGGTTGCGGATAAAGTGTCGGGGGTATTCGTGCCGGTGGTTATAGGCATTGCTTTTGTCACAACCATTGTCTGGCTTCTGGCGGGAGAGGGAATCGGTTTTGCCCTGGCAAGGGGAATTTCCGTTCTGGTCATCAGCTGTCCCTGTGCGTTAGGGCTGGCTACGCCTGTGGCGATTATGGTAGGCAACGGTATGGGAGCTAAACACGGCATTCTCTTTAAAAATGCGGTTTCATTGGAAGAAACCGGAAAAATAGAAGTGATTGCGCTGGATAAAACAGGAACCATTACAAGCGGTCAGCCGGAGGTAACGGATATTCTGCCTGTTTTGGAGACTGAAGAAGGTGCAAAAGAGAAACTAATGCGGCTTGCCTATGCTCTGGAAAGCAAAAGCGAGCATCCTTTGGCAAGGGCGATCATTGCTTATGGAGATGAAAAGGGATTAAAGGAAGAAGGGGCGGATAACTTTAGCGCAATTCCCGGAAACGGACTTGCGGGCACATTGAAGGGAAAAGAGTTAGCGGGGGGCAACTTGAATTTTATCAAAACAAAAGCGGAAGTTCCCGATGAAATGAAAAAGCAGGCAGAAGCCCTTTCGGAACAGGGAAAGACACCCTTATTCTTTGCCGAGGATGGGAAGCTGCAGGGGATTATTGCTGTTGCCGATACTATGAAGGAGGATAGCAGGGAGGCTATAAGCCAGCTTAAAAATATGGGCATCCGTGTAGTCATGCTGACGGGAGATAATGAGCGGACGGCACAGGCTATTGGAGAGCAGGCCGGTGTGGACGAGGTTATAGCGGGCGTGCTGCCGGATGGAAAGGAAGCCGTTATTAGGCAGTTGTCGAAAAAAGAAATTTCCGAGGGTGGGAAAAAGGAAACATCCAGAAAAATTGCTATGGTGGGCGACGGTATAAACGATGCGCCGGCGCTGACAAGGGCTGATATCGGAATTGCCATCGGAGCAGGAACGGATGTTGCCATTGAAGCGGCAGATATTGTTCTGATGAAAAGCAGTCTGATGGATGTTCCCGCGGCTATCCGTTTAAGCAGAGCATCCCTTAGGAATATTCATGAAAATCTGTTTTGGGCGTTTATTTACAATATTATAGGTATTCCACTGGCAGCGGGTATCTGGTATCCTTTGTTCGGCCTGAAATTAAATCCTATGTTTGGGGCGGCGGCAATGAGCTTATCCAGCTTTTGTGTGGTAACCAATGCGCTGCGGTTGAATTTATTTGATTTGCGAAGTACTAAAAGGGATAAGAAAAGAACCGCTAAAACAGGAAAGCAGGAAGTAAAGCTAAAAGAAGAACATGCAAATCAGATAGAGCAACAGGAAGAAAAACAGGAAAATGTTAAAACAAATCAAACAATAAATGAAAGAAAAGAGGTAAACAACATGGAAAAAACAATGAAAATCAACGGAATGATGTGCGGACACTGCGAGGCAAGTGTAAAGAAAGCATTAGAAGGCCTGCCGGAGGTAGAGGAGGCTGCTGTCAGCCATGAGGCGGGAACAGCCGTCCTTACACTAAATGCTCCTGTAGCAGATGAAGTTTTGAAAAAAGCCGTAGAAGATCTGGATTATGAAGTAGTTTCCGTAGAATAGGATTCTTCATTGGAAGAAGCTTCAGTTGATAGGCTTTTATCAAAATTTTTAAAGTATTTCCGAAAGGTTATGATAAACAGTATGGCTGCAAGGGTTGTGGCAAGGTAGTCTGTTACAGGTTGTGACAACGCAAGCATCCGGGGCGTATCAAAAAGCCTTCTGAAGGTCAGCAGAGTGGGGATGTATAAAAGTCCCTGCCTGCTGATGGATAAAATTAGAGAAGGCAGTGCCGCTCCTGTAGACTGGATGGCATTGACCAGTACAAAAAGAATTCCTAAAATAGGACCGGAGTAAATATAGATCCTGGCAAAGAACATACCATAATCGAAGGCCTCCGGATTATCCAAAAACGCTTTAACCAAAGGACTGGCTCCACAATAGCAGATTACAGTCATAACCACACTCATGCAAAATGCAAGCATTAGTGAAAATTTTAAAACAGCAAGATATCGCTTCTTATTTCTGGCGCCAAAGCAATATCCCAGCAAGGGTTGTATGCCGGTGCCCAGACCGATCAATAGCATAACTACAATCATGTTTACTTTCATGGCAACGCCCAGACCGGCAACCGCCATATCGCCGTGTTTTTTCATCATGTTATTAATAATAATGTTGGAACAGCTCATTAAAATACTGTTTAATGAAGCAGGAATTCCGATGGCCAGTACGCCCGATGCAATTCTGTCTCTTGCTCTGTAATCCTTTAAGCGGATAGAAAGCATGGAATCTTTGGAAACCAGATGAAAAATATAATATACAGCGGCAAACACATTGCCGATTACCGTAGCAATTGCCGCGCCTGCAATATTCCAGTGTAGGAAAAGAATCATAATGGGGTCCAGTATGATA
>CAZZHJ010000223.1:0-3198 GCA_964653815.1 uncultured Lachnospiraceae bacterium | reverse complement strand
GGTAAAATCCGGCAAAAAAACCAGATAAGACAAAAAGTGCTGGGTGGTTTTGGAACAGACGGCATAGGCAACCCTGTCAACCAGATGCTCCATATCAGCACAAAGGTCGCTTTTTCCCACACGCAGATAATTCAGTATGGTCACATAAATCATGGAAATCCATCCCTCGGATTTTTCATAAATCTGCTCTATCTCATCCTCTTCCATTTCCAGTCGGTACATTTTCAGATAACTGCACAAATCCTCTTTTGAAAGGCGCAAATCCTCCAATGTAATCTTATTCAGCTTTCCGGTAGCCACCAGTAAATCTTCATCCTTAAAGACCTGTTTCTGGGAAATGATGATAACACGGATTCTTTCCGGAAATTCTTTTACAAGATAACGAATAAATTCACAGGTCTGCTCGCTTTGTATCAGATGAAAATCATCCAGGACAAGCACTACCGTTTCATCTGTGAGAATCTGGGACATCTCATCCGCAAAATGGTCTCTCTGTGTCATATCCATGGGAAAAGGCCATCTGAGAAACCGCTGTGAAACCGTAGAGTTGACAAAAAGCTCCCGACAAAAGGAATTCCATGCATGGGAAGGATTATCATCATAGACGTTGATCCATTTGACATTCATTTCTGCATATCTGCACAATGTTCTAACAGCAACTGTCTTTCCATATCCGGTAGGCGCTTCCACTACGGTAACTGCATGCTGAAAAGAAGCCGCAAGAGCTTTTTGCAGCCGCTCTGATATGTATATTTCTTTGCTTACCGATAATTTTTCCGGCATTTTGGCATGCTCCATCATAATCCGAACCAACCTTTGTCCTTTTGTAATTGGAACAGTTCCCCTTTACGCCCCAACATTTCATCTATTTTTTCAATGTAAAGTTTTACATCTTTTACGTTATCCGCTCGTTCAATTCTTCCTCCGGGCAGTACGACCTTGGAAATACTTCCCGCCCCCAGGGCCATGATTGTCTGCATTTCCTCCATAATCAAAATATTATAAATACCGTATTTTCCCGGTTTGGCATATCCGACATTTTCAAAATTCCCCGAAATATTTTTCTGCCTTTACAGATAATAGGGATACATTCCCATTTTACCGGCTCCTGCAGCGGCAATTGCCATGGTTTCGTCTGTATTGTTCAGACAGCTAATGCCGTTTTCCTCTATCCACTGGCGCAGCTTTGATGCACGTTTAACCGCCAGAGAATGAACTGTCAATGAATCCGGTTCCAAGGCGCAGACGGCATTGATGGTATCCGCCACATCCCCAGCATCTTCTCCAGGCAGTCCCAGAATCAAATCCATATTAATATTATCAAATCCCATATCCCTGGCAAGCCGGAAGGCTTCCTCAACCTGTGCTGTGGTATGTCTCCTGCCAATCAGCCGCAGGGTTTCGTCCTTCATGGTCTGAGGGTTTACGGATATCCTTGACACACCATGCCTTTTCAACACATCCAGTTTCTCTCCGGTAATGCTGTCCGCCCTGCCTGCTTCCACGGTAAATTCCAGAAGCTTTGACAGATCAAAACGCTTTTCCAGATGGGAAATCAGGCGCTCCAGCTGTCCCGGCAAAAGGGTCGTAGGCGTTCCCCCTCCGATATATACGCTATCCAGGGGTTTTCCTTTATAAGCGTCCGCAACATAATCCATTTCCCTGCAAAGACAATCAATGTAGGTTTCCACAATTTCCCCATAAGCACATATGGGATAAGAGGTAAAAGAGCAATATAAACAGGTAGTGGGACAAAAAGGAATCCCGATATAAAGACTATAGCCGTCCTCTGCATGGAGTGCGGAAAGCAATTCCCTTTCCCTGCCGGCAATCTCTATGGAAAGCTCCGTTTTGGCAGGACTGACAAAATAGCGCTCCTGCATAAACGCCCGAATCTCCTCCGGACTTCTGCCCTCTTCCAGCATTCCCATGGCAATCTTTGTGGGGCGTATGCCCGTGAGATTTCCCCATGGCAGCTTTTTCCCCGTATAGTCACACAATATTTTGTATAACCCGGCTTTAAACAGATTTTTCTCTTCTTTTCCGATCTGCTGCCCTGTTCCAGCATCCCCCGGCAAAGAAATGAAATATTCCTTTTCTTTTCCCTCTTTAAAAAAAACAATTTTACGGTTCTCATCCTGTAAGATGATTTTCATGAAAGGACTTCCGCCCAGTTCCTCTTTCTTTTTTTGCTCTGTCTGGGGTGAAAGAATCTTTACTATCTCTTCAGGATAAAAAGCCTTCACCAGCGAATGTATATCATAATCCAGTTTTTCCGTATCAACTATTACTGCAAGCATTTTCCGGCTTCTCTTTCCATCATTGTATAAAAGGATTGTACTGCTTCTCGTGTCCGATGGTGGTAGCCTCCCCATGTCCCGAAAAGACCTTGACCTCATCGGGGAGCACAAACAGCTTTTCCTTTATACTCTTTACAAGGGTTGCCATGGAACCGGTAGGAAAATCCGTTCTGCCCACTGATTCCTGGAAAAGCGTATCTCCTCCGATTAAAAATCCTTCTTCTTCAAAATAGTAAGCACAGCTTCCTTTCGTATGCCCAGGCGTGGCAATTACTTTAAATGAAATTCCCGCCTCAGTACATATGTCCCCGTCATGGACATAACCATCGGGCTCTACTTTATATGCCATTCCAAAATCGGCAGACAGGTTTAAATAGGGATCCTGGCATATATCTGCTTCTTCATCCAACGCATAAATTGGGGCCCCGCTTAATTTTTTAAGCTCATTACATCCTTCAATATGGTCAAAATGCCCATGGGTCAGATAGATTGCTTTTATGTCAAAGCCTGCTTCCGTCAGCTTCTCATAAACAAACTCTCCCTGATCACCGGGATCAAAAACAATGACGTCCTTTTTCCCTTCCTCATAGACAAAAAAGCAATTGGTAGCACAAGAGCTTAAAATCATCTTTCCTATTTTTAACATAACTTTCCCTCCCAGCTGAAAAACGGGGTGGCTATCACCCCGTCGTCCTTACAATATCCATTACATCTTGAATGTTTCTCAGTTTATCTATGATACGGTTCAACTCTTCTATTCCGCTGATATAGAAACTGGTGGCCATGGTAGCGGTTCCCTGTTTGCTGACTTTGGTATTCATACTGATAATATCAATGTTCTTTTCTGTCAATGCTCTGGAAACATCCGCCAGCAGTCCGTTACGGTTATTGGCATAAA
>CAZZHJ010000222.1:817-3205 GCA_964653815.1 uncultured Lachnospiraceae bacterium | reverse complement strand
GGAAACGGTCCCGCCTGTAGCCTTTTCATTCAACATCGCATCCCGATCTTCTTTTCGTTCAAGAACTGCCGTCTACTTCTGGCTGATCTCTTCCTTCGTTGAATCCTCCATGGACTCCTTTTCCTCAATTAAAAGCGCCATTTGCTCCGGCATTTCCTCTTCATCATTAAACTCGATACGGAACAATAATTTGAATACCTGTTCCCTCAGTTCTCTTCTGCTCATTGCTTATCCTCTGTCATCTCGCTCTGTTGCCTTACTCTTTCATATTAATGCCCGCTATACGGACATTTACTACACTTACTTCCAGTCCGGTCATATTTTCAATGGCATTTTTCACTTTCTTCTGGACATTCTGGGAAGTTACAGGAATATTATGCCCATAATCAATGGTAATTGCCAGATCGGCGCTGACTTTTCCGTCTGCAACGGTAACTTTTACGCCTTTTGTCAGCTTTTTCATACCCACGCGGCTCATCAGTTCATTGGTGATATTTCCCACCATAGCTCCTACGCCGTCCACTTCAGTCGCTGCTAAAGATGCGATCATTGCAACCACATCATCTGCAATGGATACTGCTCCGGCATTATCATCCTCTTTTAACGTATATGCATCGCGTTCCATTTCCTTTTCCATAAAAATACTCCTTCCTGAAAACTGGTATTATCCCTTAATCTTATCTATACAGACATTTTAGCCTGCGCTTTGTATATTATATCAAATATCCTGTCATTTGCAAACAAAAAACCTTCCTGACGTTTCAAATTTGATGCCCTGCTGCTTACGGCAGGATATTTGGTCACAGCCAGAAGCAAAAGGTGGATGTCTCCGGATTATCAACATAGGGAACCGAGTCCAGGGAATCCACAAAATCAAAGATATGCTGTTGATCCAGCAGATAGTCCGAAACCTGTATAAACACCGCATCATTGGCACATTGAAACTGTACGGTAGTCTCTCCCTTCTCATATGCCCTTTCAAAGATTTGGTGAAGCACTTCCGTATCCAGCCCTGTGAGATACAGCCCCTCATGGACATAATAGTTGTTTTCATTTGCCATGCAGTCCGGCAGCGGTACAATTTTGTTGGGCGAATGGGTGGTATAGAGCCTGTCAGAATTGATCATAAAATAGTCATAATTAATGGCCATGACCTCTGTTGCCACAGTGTCGCCCTCTCTCTGGGACTGGTAATCCACATCTCCCCACGTGGTATCCAGGTAGTACCATGCCCCGTCCGCCATGACCAGATTCCATGCATGGCTGCCCTCAGCCACATCCCCGCTGACAAAGGTAGTCCTGATTCCTGCCTTTTCCAGCAGATATTGGGTTGCCTTGGCATATCCCTGGCATGTGGATTCGTGCCCAATAAACACGGAACAGATATTCTGGTTGTCTTCCGCCCCTGCCACATACTCCGTCTCATTTACCAGCGTATCAAAAATGTATTTAATCTTGTCAAAATCCGCAGCATCTGCAGGAATCTTCCCGATAATTGCCTCTGCAGCCTGCTCTATGAGCTGTACCCTTCTTTCACACTCCGCCTCATCATAATCATACTTCCCCAAAAAGGACAAACTGACCGTTTCGTCTCCTCTGCTGTGGGCCGTATAGATATATCCTGATGTATAAAAAATCTCCGGGTGGTCATTCAGGACGCAGACAAAGACTTTATCCAGAACTTCCGTTGAAAGCGTTGCCACGCTTACCTCATTTCTTTCCACCAGCGAACGGTAAACCTGGTCATAAACCGTTTTTTCATTTTCCGGCAGTTGCATATAGTAATAGCCGTTTTGCGCCGTTTCCTCCTGAATCTCTTCACTGATCCCTGCAAGGGGCTCTTCTTCCGGTTCAAGTTCTTCATAGAAGCTTTCTTCTGTTTCCTCTGCAGCAGCTGTTGTCTGGCTAACCAGACCTGCACAGCCTTGTAAAAATACTATGATAAAACAAAGCAATAATGCTGACCAATGAATGTTTTTTTTCATATTGACCTCACGGATTATTCATTTTTGCCAAATTCAGCTAGTTCTAATCCTTTGTTTCTCTCTAACGTCATTCCGATGCTCCATTCATGGGAGAATAAAAGCAGCGGATTTCCTTTCAGGTCTTTTATCTTCTTCATATCCGATGTGCCGGAAATACTGTTTAAATCCATATCCTTGTCTACAATCCAGCGGATATACTCGTAAGGAAGGTTTTCCAGCCGGATTTCCACATTGTATTCGTTTTCCAGCCGGTATTTCAATACATCAAACTGCAAAACGCCTACAACACCCACAATGATTTCTTCCATTCCCGTATTAAATTCCTGAAAGATCTGAATGGCGCCTTCCTGGGCAATCTGCGTAATTCCCTTGACAAACTGTTTTCTCTTCATGGTATCTAACT
>CAZZHJ010000222.1:0-807 GCA_964653815.1 uncultured Lachnospiraceae bacterium | reverse complement strand
GCTCCGGCGCAAAAGTAGGAATTCCTTCATATCTGAAATTCTCTTTGGGCATGCAGATTGTGTCCCCGATAGAGAATATGCCCGGATCAAAGACTCCGATAATATCCCCGGCATATGCCTCGTCCAGAATTTTCCTGTCATTTGCCATGAGCTGCTGGGGCTGTGACAACCGCATTACCTTATTTCCCTGTACATGTTTTACTTCTTTTGCGGCATCAAAGCGTCCGGAACAGATTCTCATAAACGCAATTCTGTCCCTGTGGGCTTTGTTCATATTTGCCTGAATCTTAAATACAAAAGCTGAAAAACTATTTTCAACCGGGGAAATGATCCCTACATCGGCCTTTCTGGGCAAAGGTGTAGTTGTCATATCCAGAAAATGCTGCAAAAAGATTTCCACACCGAAGTTGGTAAGTGCGGAACCGAAAAACACCGGCGTCAACTCTCCCTTCTGCACCATATCCAGGTCAAACTCCGCACTGGCCCCGTCAAGAAGCTCTATTTCTTCCAAAAGCTTGTCCTCTGCGCTTTCCCCGATATGGGCAAGAAGTGCTTCCCTGTCATCTACGGATATGACTTCGGTTTCTCCTTCTTTCGTACCCTTCTGCGTGTCGGAGTAGGTGATAACGCTTCTGCTTTTTCTGTCATATACCCCCTTAAATTCCTTACCCGAGCCAATAGGCCAGTTAATAGGGCAGGTGGCAATTCCCAGTTCTTTTTCTATTTCATCCAGCAGATCAAAGGTATCGTTGGCATCCCTGTCCATCTTGTTGATAAAAGTAAAGATCGGGATATGACGCATAGCGC
>CAZZHJ010000221.1:2136-3260 GCA_964653815.1 uncultured Lachnospiraceae bacterium | reverse complement strand
GGGAATAGACAGTTTCAAAATAGAAGGACGGATGAAGACAGCTCTTTATGTGTCAACGGTATCAAGGACTTACCGCAAAGCAATTGTTGCAGCATTTGCGGGAGAGGAAGCTTATGAAGAGATTCTGCCTTGGTGCCTGGAGGAAATATCCAAATGTACATACAGGCAGTTTACTACAGGGTTTTATTTTGGAAAACCTGACGAGAATACCCAGATTTATGACAATAATACGTATATTAATGAGTATATCTATCTGGGGATTATAGAAGAGGCAGAGGGAAATACCGTTGTCATCCACCAGAAAAACAAATTTTTGGTTGGGGAAACCATAGAAATTATGAAGCCCGATGGCACCAATGTGGAGACAAAAGTTTTATCTATCATAAACGAAGACGGTGAAGAAATGGAAAGCGCTCCCCACCCCGGTCAAAAGCTCAAGGTCACACTTGACATGCCCGGCAGCCGTTATGATATTCTACGAAAAAAAGCGCCGGATTTGGCAAAGAACGGCATATAATGTTACTGTTAAGAGCTTCTTGACCATATGCCATTCCTATTGTACAATGTGAAAGGCAAACCTGAGTATTATGCAACTTCAATTTTAAGAAAATGCCGTAAAAATCATTTTTTTGATTTTTTTACTTGCATTTTTTTGAAAATAAGAGTATCTTATTAGAAAACAGCACAGCTGTAAACATAAGGTATCCTGAACAACGATGTTCCAAACGGTGGGTTTGGAACTTTTTTTGTACTCTAAAGAGTATAAATGCGAATAGTGAGCCGATGCTCGCGCCCGGCGGAGTAGCGGACTCCCCCGCCACGCCCCCGCAGGGCAGCGTGGCCCCCTCCCAAAGGACTGGTTGCCTTTGCTCCCTATCCCGGATACCCCTCTTTCAACCCTCAATTAGAAAAGGAGAAATCAAAATGGACACAAAAATGAATGTAGAAGAAATCTTCGGGAAAAATGTCTTTACCCTTGGCAAAATGAAAGAACGCCTCCCCAAAGATGCTTTTAAGGAAGTTAAAAAAGTCATGGACCAGGGCGGAGAACTTTCCATGGAAACAGCCAATGTAGTTGCAAAAGCGATGAAAGACTGGGCCGTTGAAAACGGCGCAACCCACTA
>CAZZHJ010000221.1:0-2126 GCA_964653815.1 uncultured Lachnospiraceae bacterium | reverse complement strand
CACCCACTGGTTCCAGCCCCTTACGGGAATCACAGCGGAAAAACATGATGCGTTTGTGGCTCATCCCGACGAAATGGGCAAAATGATTACGGAATTTTCCGGTAAAGAGCTGATCAAAGGTGAACCCGATGCATCTTCCTTCCCTTCCGGCGGACTTCGTGCAACCTTCGAGGCAAGAGGATATACGGCATGGGATATTACCTCCCCGGCATTCCTGAAGGAAGCGGCTACAGGTGCGATTCTCTGTATCCCTACAGCATTCTGTTCTTACACAGGTGAAGCTCTTGACAAAAAAACACCTTTACTGCGTTCCATGGAAGCGGTTTCCAAACAGGCTCTTCGTATCGTGAGATTATTCGGCAATACAGAGGCCACAAAAGTAACTGCATCCGTAGGTCCTGAACAGGAATACTTCCTGATTGATGAGAAATATTACAAACAACGTTCCGATTTAATGTTTGCGGGACGTACCTTATTCGGAGCGCCCGCGCCTAAGGGTCAGGAAATGGAAGACCATTACTTTGGTGTTATCCGTGAGCGCGTAGGCTCCTATATGAAAGATTTAAATGTAGAGCTGTGGAAACTGGGCGTAACAGCTAAGACTCAGCATAATGAGGTGGCTCCTGCACAGCATGAACTGGCGCCCATCTACGAAACAGCAAATATTGCCGTAGACCACAACCAGCTTGTTATGGAGACTATGAAGAGAGTGGCGATACAGCATGGCATGAGATGTCTGCTCCACGAAAAACCCTATGCAGGGGTAAATGGTTCAGGAAAACATAATAACTGGTCCATTACCACAGACAACGGCGTGAATCTCTTAGATCCCGGCGAGACTCCTAATGAAAATATCCAGTTCCTTCTGGTGCTTGCATGTATTATGAAAGCAGTTGATACCCATGCAGACCTGCTTCGTCAGTCTGCATCCGATGTGGGCAACGACCATAGATTAGGAGCAAATGAAGCTCCTCCGGCAATTATTTCCATGTTCCTTGGAGAACAGTTGGAAGACGTAGTAAAACAGCTGGTAGAGACCGGTAATGCAGAATCCTGTCTGGAAGGCGGCAAGCTGGAGACCGGCGTTTCCACACTGCCTGACCTGGAAAAGGATGCAACGGACCGTAACAGGACATCGCCCTTTGCCTTTACAGGAAATAAATTCGAATTCCGTATGGTTGGTTCTGCAGATTCCATTGCTGGCCCCAATACAATCTTAAATGCCATTGTAGCAGAGGCTTTCTGTGAGGCGGCGGATACCTTGGAAAAAGCAGATAACTTTGAGAATGCCGTACATGACCTGATCAAGGAGTACATGTCAAAGCATCAGAGAATTATCTTTAACGGAAACGGATATTCCGAGGAATGGGTTGCAGAAGCAGAAAAACGTGGACTGCCCAATATCAAATCCATGGTAGAAGCAGCGGAGACCATTACCTCTGACAAAGCAGTTGCTTTGTTTGAAAAATTCCACATTTATACCAGACCGGAATTGGAGTCCAGAGAAGAAATCATATATGAGACTTATGCAAAGACCATTAATATTGAGGCGCTGACCATGATCGATATGGCAGGAAAGCAGATTATTCCTGCAGTTGTCAGATATACAAAGAATCTTGCGGATACAGTAAATGCCGTAAAAGCAGCCGGCGGAGATGCTTCTGTACAGGTTGACCTGCTGAAGACAGTTTCCAAAAAGCTTGCTGCAATGCAGAAGGCTCTCGTGAAACTGGAAAAAACCGAAGCCAAGGGAAGAGCTATGGAGGATGCAAAAGCACAGGCATTCTTCTACAAAGACACAGTAAAAGCTGTTATGGAAGAATTGAGAACTCCCGCAGACGAGCTGGAAATGATCGTAGATAAAGAAATCTGGCCTATTCCTACATATGGTGAATTGATGTTTGAGGTCTAAAAAGAATTGAGATTTATGTAATGATTTGGAGCGCGTAACTTGGTATACGCGCTCCTATTACAGGGAATATTACAAATTAAAATAAACAGTGTACAGAATTAAATGCAAAAAAATAAAAAATATACTTGCATTTTTAAAATGTTTTGTGTATACTAAGCAATGTTGATGGGCTATCGCCAAACGGTAAGGCAACGGACTCTGACTCCGTCATTTC
>CAZZHJ010000220.1:0-3271 GCA_964653815.1 uncultured Lachnospiraceae bacterium | reverse complement strand
TGGGAAAGGATAAATTTACCCTGCCCCCGCATATTCCCTTTGCATGAGCCTCCACTTTAACTGTAGAATCTCCAAACTCTACTCCCAGCTGGCTCAGCGCATTCATGTGTATATCAATAGGACGCTCTCCGATGACGCATCCTCCGGGATAGTAAGTGGAAATTTCGCCTGTTCTGCCAAGCATCGCTCCTAAAAGCATAATGGAGGAACGCATAACGCTTGTATGCTCCGGCGGAAAATCCACCCTGTCAATACAGGAAGCATCCACCTCTACACTCCGGTTGTTCCTCTCCACCTTACAGCCTACATGCTCCAGCAATTTTATCATATGGTCCACATCGGTAATCATGGGACAATTTTCCAGAACTGTTTTTCCCTTTACCAATATAGATGCGGCCAGAAGCGGCAGCGTGCCATTTTTAGATCCCTGGACATCTACTTCGCCGCACAGCGTATTCCCTCCGCATATTCGAATTGCATCCATATCCACCATCCATTCGTGAATATCTTCTGCTTTAATATATGCAGGGGTACTGTCCAAGGTAACAATGGCTACATGGCGTCTCGTAGCCGTATCTGATGGGACACATTCAATACCAGGCCTATCTCCGCCATCAGGAACATCTCCGAAGTACCTCCGTAGCTGATAAACGGAAGGGAAATACCGGTATTGGGCATAGTGTTGGTAACAACGGCTATATTCAGGATTACCTGAATTGCAAAATGTGCCATGACTCCCACTACCAGCATGGCTCCAAACAAATCTTTAGCGTTATTGGCTATGATCATACATCTCCAGATCAACAGTACAAATAAGAGAATGACTGCCAGCGCGCCAAAGAGACCTAACTCCTCACAAATAATGGAGAAAATCATGTCGTTCTGCGCTTCAGGCAGGAATCCCAGCTTCTGCATACTGGCTCCCAGCCCCTTTCCGAAAATACCTCCCGAACCGATGGCATATAAAGCCTGCAGTGTCTGGAATCCGGTATCCGAAGGGTCCGATTCAGGGTCCAGCCATGTTTTAATCCTCGTCAGACGGAAGTTTCCGCCTTCCGCATGGGTCGCCACATAAATAATAATCGCCGCAACTGCAGCAACCGCCAGAAACATCAGAATATACTTCATATAATCGGAATCCGCAACAAAAAGCATAACTACTGCAATTCCGCCTACAATAATAGCAGAACTCAAGTTGTTGGTTATCTGCCATAGCATCAATGCAAAAATAACCGGCACGATCAGGATTGTCGCCATACCTTTCAGGGTGCCAATCCACTTTTTATTCATCTTATTGATCAATGTGGTACAAAAAAGAATCACTTCGATCTTAACTACTTCTGCCGGCTGAAGGGACAAAGGTCCGATTTTGATCCACCTTCTTGCACCGTTAACCGATATTCCGATAGGTGTAAGCACCAGAAGAACCAGCACAAATGCAACCAGCAGCCCCGGAACGGCAAATTTCTCCCAAAAGTGATAATCAATCAGGGTTGTTGCCGCCAAGACAAAAACACCCAGAAAGGTTGCGAAAAACTGTTTCCTGAGATAATATGTAGAATCCCCGTTAAAATCGTTGGCCGCATCATAAGAACTGGTGGAATAGATCATAACGAGCCCGAAAAGAATTAGGAAAATAACCACAAACAGCAGGGTGTAATCAAAGAAATTCTGATTTTTTATTTTTTTCTTTTTTCTGGAGGCCATAAACACACTCCCCTTTTTATTTATTCATTAAAGCGCTAAAAAGCCGACCATACACAAAATCGCCGTAATAATCGAAAAAACACTGACAACCTTTGTTTCCTTCCAGCCACACAACTCAAAATGGTGGTGAATAGGTGCCATCTTAAAGATTCTTTTTCCGCCCGTCAGCTTAAAATAGGACACCTGAAGCATAACGCTTGCCACTTCTGCAACGTAAATAAATCCCACAATGACCAGAAACAGCGGCAGCTGCATCATATAGGCACACGCCGCCACAAATCCGCCAAGCGCCAGGGAACCCGTATCTCCCATAAAGACACTGGCAGGATAACCGTTAAACAGCAGAAATCCCATGAGCGCCCCTACCGCCGCACATGTAATGGGTGTAATGGGCGCACCCAGACCGATGGCACATACTGTAAAGAAGGTAGCCACCAATATGGTAACACTGGTTGCCAGTCCATCGAGACCATCCGTAAAATTGGTCCCGTTTACCGTTCCCAGCACAACAATAAACATCAGCGGAACATTAAAAATACCGAAGTCCAGATACTGTCCCGACATAAAAGGTATTCTCCAGGAAAGTCCAACATCCGTATAACTGCTCAGGTAAAAAGCAAAAATCCCCGTAACGATAATCTGCAGGCTGAATTTCTGCCATGCCCGCAGTCCCATGGAGCGCTTTAATACCACCTTAATATAGTCATCCAGAAAGCCAATCAGACCGAATCCGAGGGTCAGAAATAAAATCGGCATAATATCCGGATACCGTTTCATATACAGCAAAGAGGTTACCGTCATAGCCGTCAATATCAAAAGCCCACCCATGGTAGGCGTACCGCTCTTTTGCAGATGGCTCTTAGGTCCTTCATCCCTGACTGTCTGCCCCACCTTCAGCCGGCGCAGAAAGGGAATGATAACAGGTCCCAATATGACGCTGACAGCAAATGAAACTAATGTTGGTATAATAATCTCCTGATACATTTGATATTATGTCCTTTCCTCTTATCCACAGTTAATTATACTGGATTCCTTCCAAATAGGGAAGAATATTTTCAAACAGTTTTTTGACAACCGGTGCCGCAATCTGTCCCCCATAGTAGGTTCCTTTGGGATTATTGATAATGGCAATGGCAATTACCTGTGGATTTTCTGCCGGTTCAAAGCCTATAAAGGATGCGATGTACCTGCCGCTTCCCCTTGGAAGGGTCTGGCTGGTAGCCGTTTTTCCCCCGATGGAATAGCCTTCGATATAGGCATTTTTCCCTCCCCCTTCAGAGACCACCTTTTCCAGCATAAATCTTAAGGTTGCAGATGTTTCCTCAGAAACAACGCCTTCCTTCACTTCATAATCGAATTTTCTGATATTGCCTGTAACCGGGTCTGTTGTATATGCCGCCAGATGGGGCGTCACCCTTTTTCCCCCGTTTACCAGAGAACTGACCGTAGTCACAAGCTGTATGGGCGTAATCTGGAAGGACTGCCCAAAGGATATGGTAGCCAGTTCCACCAGACCGATATTCTCTTTTTTATGCATAATAGTTGCCGCTTCTCCCGGCAGATC
>CAZZHJ010000219.1:0-3346 GCA_964653815.1 uncultured Lachnospiraceae bacterium | reverse complement strand
ATCTCCCCGTCAAGAGCCACTACCTTTACGTAATTGGGTCTTGTGACAACGCCGCTTTTGCCGGGCACCGACAGACAGCCTTCATGTCCGGTCTGCTCCCCGCTTTTCTCTACTACCCTTGGATTGACAAATATAAGGGGTCCCTCTCCCACATCGATAACGCAGATACGCTTCAGGATTCCCACCTGGGGAGCTGCAAGACCCACGCCTTCCGCATCGTACATGGTCTCTAACATATCATCAATCAATTCCCTTGTGCGCTCTGTCATTTCCTTTACTTCTTTACATTTTTTGTTTAAAACCGGTCCTCCGATTTCCCTGATTGTTCTAAGTGCCATATGGCTTTATCCTCCCGTTTTACCTTTTCATCACTATCGTTATTTAATAACCGTTCATAGGATCAAAATCAAAATAAACGCTGCACCTTGCATAATCCTTTTTATGGTCTTCCATAATCTGTTCTATCATATCCTTTGCCTGTACAAGCTCTTCATAATCCCTGTGGCGGATATAAATCATCTTCCGATAGGAATCGTTAATCCTTCCGATAGCGGCATCGGCGGGACCGATTAAGCCCCATCCGCATTTCCGCTTCAGGACTTCCTGCCGCAGCCTGCCCGCTATGGTTTCTGCCGCGTCCTTTAACAGAGGTTCATTTTCTGATGTCAAAAGCACAGCCAGCATATGATTGACCGGCGGATAGCCGCAGATTTGCCGGTAGGCAATCTCTTCCTCATAAAAGCCCTCATAATCCTGGTTCAGCGCATGGACAACGGCATAATGCTCCGGCCGGTAGGTCTGAATCACCGCTTCTCCCTGTACGCTGCCTCTTCCTGCCCTTCCTGCCGCCTGGGTCAGCAGCTGAAAGGTGCGTTCCGCCGCTCTGTAATCCCCGGCCGACAGGGATAAATCCGCCGCCAGCACTCCCACAAGGGTCACATTGGGAAAATCGTGTCCCTTAACAATCATCTGGGTTCCTATGAGAATATCCGCCTCCCTGTTGGCAAAGGCTGAAAGAATCTTTTCATAATCATCCTTTTTTTTGGTAGTATCTCCATCCATTCTCAAAACACCTGCCCGGGGGAACATTTCTTTGATCCGTTCCTCCACCTGTTCTGTGCCTACCTTAAAACCTGCTATATAGGAAGAACCGCATTCCGGGCATTTGTGCATGGCAGGCATTTCATAACCACAATAATGGCAGACCAGTTTATTTTTCCCGTGTTCCGTCAAAGATATGTCACAATGGGGACATTTTGCCACATATCCGCAGCTCCGGCATGTAATAAATCCCGCATAACCCCTGCGGTTTAGGAACAGCATGGTCTGCTCTCCCTTTTCCAGCCGCTCCTTCATTTTTTCATAAAGCATTCTGGAAAACATGCTCCTGTTGCCTTCCCGGAGTTCTTTCCGCATATCAACGGTATACACCGTAGGAAGCTGTCTTTCCCCGAACCGGTCATTTAAAGAAAACAGCCGATATTCTTTGTTCCTGGCCTTATAATATGCTGTTACCGAGGGAGTTGCCGAGCCTAATACCAGACTGGCGTCCGCCATTTTGGCAATATATTCTCCCGTCTCCCTTGCATGGTACTTGGGCATTCCGTCGCTTTTATAGCTGCTCTCATGCTCCTCATCTATAATAATCAGTCCCAGATTGTTAAAGGGCGTAAACAACGCGCTTCTGGGTCCGATCATAATCTGAATCTCTCCCTTTTTGGCACGCTCAAACTGGTCAAAGCGTTCTCCTTTGGAAAGTCTGGAATGAATCACGGATACTTTATCCCCGAATCGTTTGTAAAACCGCAGTACGGTCTGATAGGTCAGGGCAATTTCCGGAATCAGGACAATTGCTTCCTTTCCTTCTGAAATAACACCCGCTATCATTTCCATATATACTTCTGTTTTGCCGCTTCCGGTTATTCCGTGAAGCAGATAAGTCTTTCTGATATGGCTTCGGTAATCACTGCAAAAGGCATCTACAATTTCCTGCTGCCTTTCGGAAAGTTTTATTTTATTCTGTATGCCGGCGCTTATTTTTACCGGATTCCGGTATAAGTCCTGGCTCTTTATCTCTATAATTCCCTGCTTTTCCATTGCCTGCAGGGTCTTTGCGGAAACGCCTAACTGCATGGTCACAAAGCTATAGGACAAAGCCTCCACGCCTTCGAATGCCTCTAACAGTCTCTGCTTTGCCCTGTGGTGCTTATGCTCTGCCTCTTTTAAAAGACTGATTCGCTCCTCTTCCCCTGCCTTCAGGGAAATTTCCTTTAAGGCGCTTCTTTTTACCTGTTCCTTGACAGGCAGAACGGTTTTCAGGGCTGCAATCAGCGTAGAACCGTAATTGGCACGCATCCATGCGGCAAGAGCCACAAAACGTCCTTCCGCCGTAATGCCGCCTTTTACCACATCCAGGATTTCCTTGCACAATTCATCGGGATATTCCGAAACATCGGTCAATTCCAGTACAAATCCCCCTGTCAGCTTGTTGCCTCTGCCAAAGGGTATGGAAACCTGCATTCCCGGCTCCAGCTTTCCCAAAAGATGCGCCGGAACTTTATATTGAAAAGGTCTGTCTACTTTCTCATGGGAAATATCCACACAGACTCTGGCGTATTTACCTTCCACATTGCTTCCTTCCCGGGACATCCCCTGTCAATCTACTCACTTAAAAGCGTTTCTGCATTTGCAGGCGGCTCCTGTCTTCCTGCAAGTACATCTGCAATAATGTCTCTTTCATCCATGGGATATTTCTTCCCTTCGATTTCCTGATAATCCTCATGTCCTTTACCAGCCAGGACAATGACATCCCCCGGCCTTCCGTACCGGATAACATAGGCGATGGCTTCCCGCCTGTCGATAATCTCTACATAATTGCCGTCGGTTTTGGCAATACCCGTCTTAATATCATTAATAATATCCTGAGGTTTCTCAAATCTGGGGTTATCAGAGGTAATGACCGTCAAATCAGCCAGATTTCCGCTGACCTCTCCCATCTCATATCTACGCAGCTTAGAGCGGTTTCCTCCGCAGCCAAACATACATACCAGCCTCTTAGGATGATACTCCTTTAACGTTGTCAGCAAACTTTCCAGTGCCATGGCATTGTGGGCATAATCAATCATCAGGGTAAAATCCTTTGAAACCCTAATCAGTTCAATCCTGCCCTTGACAGCAGCCTCCTTTAACGCCTCCTGCATTACTCCTATTGGAATATCAAAATGACGGCAGATGGCAATGGCAGTCAATGCATTGTATACGCTGAAACGCCCGGGGGAATGAAACTCCACTTCCAGTTCCAACAGTCCCTTGACTTTAAAATCAACGCCCAAAAAGCCCTCTCCCT
>CAZZHJ010000218.1:0-3395 GCA_964653815.1 uncultured Lachnospiraceae bacterium | reverse complement strand
ATTTCCCAGATATTCCGTATACTCTTCTTCCAATCCCAGACGGTCATATTCTTTTTCTTTATTCCAGTCTTCCAGCTTGATAACCAGGTCAATCTGGCTGGTTTCTTTTACACTGGAAACACCAAACAACATCTTAACATCTACAATACCGATTCCCCTTAGCTCGATAAAATGCTTTGTGATTTCCGGCGCAGAACCTACCAGCGTATCTTCGCTTACTTTCCGTATTTCTACTACGTCGTCCGTAACCAGACGGTGTCCCCTTCTGATAAGCTCCAGCGCCGCCTCGGATTTACCAATGCCGCTTTCGCCGGTAATCAGGACGCCTTCGCCGTATATATCAACCAATACTCCGTGAATGGAAATACAGGGAGCCAGCTGGACATTCAGCCATCTGATAATCTCAGCAGTAAAGGCCGATGTAGCCTTTTTTGTCATTAAAAGCGGAATCTTCTTTTCCAGTGCAATCTTCAGAAATAACGGATCCGGCTGTAATTCACGGCAGAATACAATAACCGGAATGGGACAGGATAAAAGCTTATTGTAAATCTCTTCTTTCCTATTATCATCCATGCTGTCCATATAAGTATATTCCACATAACCGACAATCTGGAGGCGGGTAGCTTCATAATGTTTAAAATATCCCGCAAGCTGCAATGCCGGTCTGTTAATATCGGGCTGTGTAATCTTTACTTCCGAAATATCCAGCTCCGGGGTCAGATTTTCCAGTTTAAATCTTTCAATAATTTTTTCTAAGCTTACACTTGACATAGTTCTCCCTCTCTTTACTCATCCTTTTATGCTGTATGCCCCAAAAGGCCGTATCCCACTGGATTTATCATAGCATAGTTTTTTTAGTCCCGCAACGGAGTATCCGGATGAAAAAAGCGATAAATTTCTTCCGCCTGGGCCTGGGGAATCTCTGGCACTTTTTCCAATTCCTCGATTTCAGCAGTCTTGATTTCTTCTATGGATTTGAAATATCTCATCAATGCTTTTCTTCTGGAAGGTCCGATGCCCTTAATATCATCCAGAACGGAACGCACGCTTTCACTGCGGCGCAGAGATCTGTGGTATTCAATGGCAAACCTATGAGCTTCATCCTGAATTCTGGTAATCAGCTTAAATCCTTCCGAATCTTTTTCAATGGGGATTTCCTTATTATCAAAATACAATCCTCTGGTCCTGTGGTGGTCGTCTTTTACCATGCCGCAGACGGGAATATCAATGTTCAAGCTCTTCAATACCGACTTTGCAATATTCACCTGTCCTCTTCCGCCGTCCATCAGCAGCAGATCAGGGAACTTCGTAAAGCTTCCGAAAGTCTCGTCCATCTGCTTTTCCTTATATTTCTTTTTCTCCTCCAGCCCGTGAAGGAATCTTCTGGTAAGCACTTCCTTCATACAAGCATAGTCGTCGGGGCCATCCACTGATTTAATCCGGAATTTCCTGTAATCGCTGCGGTGGGGTTTTCCCTTTTCATAGACAACCATGGAACCCACATTCTGAAAACCGCTGATATTACTGATATCAAAGGCTTCTATCCTGTCCGCCTTTTCCAGTCCGATAGCAGAAGCAATTTCCTTTACCGCTCCTATGGTCCGTCCTTCTTCCCTTTTCAGCCGTTCCTTGTCTTTACCCAATACCAGCTCCGCATTTTTTGCCGCTAACAGCACCAGCTTTTCCTTGGAGCCGATTTTGGGAACCACCAGATGCACTTTGGAACCCTTTCTTCCGGAAAGCCACTGCCCTATCAATTCCATATCTTCTATTTCTTCCTGTAGCATGATGGTACGGGGCAGATAGGGCGTGCCAGAATAGAACTGCTTCATAAAGCTTCCCATGATTTCGCTTCCGGACATTTCCGACACATTTGTCATATAAAAATGTTCCCTGCCTATGAGTTTTCCTCCCCTGACAAAGAAAACCTGTATGACTGCATCCGTCTCGTCAGAAGCCATGGCTATAATATCCTTATCCTCCTCAGAGCTTTCCGTGATTTTCTGTTTCTGGGCAACAGCCTTCACACTGCTGATTAAATCCCGGTATCTGATAGCTTCTTCAAAATCCATTTCCTCAGATGCGGCATTCATTTTTTCTTCAAGGCTTTTCAAAATCACTTGATAACGCCCGTTTAAAAATTCCAGTACGCCGTCAATCTGCGCTCTGTACTCTTCACAGCTGATTTTCCCCGCACAGGGTGCGCTGCACTGTTTCATATGGTAATTCAGGCACGGCCTGTCTTTTCCGATATCCCTTGGCAGCACCTTGCGGCAGGTACGCAGTCCAAAAAGCTTGTTGAGCAGTTCTATGGTGTCTTTTACACTGCCTGCACTGGTATAAGGTCCGAAATATCTGGATTTATCCTTTTTCATGGTCCTTGATATGACCACTCTCGGATACGGCTCTCCCGTAGTGACTTTTATATAAGGATAAGTCTTATCGTCCTTCAGCATGGTATTGTATTTGGGGCGGTGCTCCTTAATCAGATTGTTCTCCAATACCAGGGCTTCCAGCTCCGAGTCCGTCACAATGTACTCAAAGTGGTCAATCTGGGATACCATTCTCTGTATCTTCACCGTCTTTTTGGTGCTCTGACGAAAATAAGAGTGCACACGGCGGTTCAGATTAATCGCCTTGCCCACATAGATAATGGCATCATATTTGTCATGCATAATATAAACTCCCGGATTAGGCGGGAGTTTTTTCAATTCTTCTTCAATATCAAACATACTTCCCCTTAAACGGCAATAAATTTTTGTAAAAAGGTACTGGCACATAAGACCCGCTTATGCGGGCCCAGTGCCAGTACTCTGTTAATTATCCTCTTCTGCCGGATTTTCTTCATGTTTTTCCTCACGATTTTCTTCCGACGCTTCTTCTTTTGACGATTCTTCCGAAGTCTCATCATCATCCTTGCGGGAAGATATCAATTCCCTGTTGGGTATCATGGGCTGGTTGGGTATTCCTGCCGCATCCTCCTCTTTTGAAGCGGAATCGTCTCCCTCTTTATCTTTGGAATCCTCGGCTTTCTCCCCGTCTTTTTCTTCTTCCTCAGGTTCAGGAAAAGGCAACGGATTTTCCTCATAGCAGCCATACCAGTCCCATAGTTGATCCGGAGTGTCATAGGAGGGAAGATGTTTGAAGAAATCTCGATCATCATATCCGGGAATTTCATCGGCCATCTTCTCTTCAATGAAGCTCAGTAAACTATCAAAGAAATCACACACAACGTGACGGTCGATGCCGAAGGTGTTGACATAGTGGGACAGATAGAGCGAACCGAGAATGATTTGCCGGCGGAGCGCCCAAAGCTGCTTCTTGGTCATCCACATGAAACGATTCCTCCTTTGACGCATGCTCTCCTGCCAAATAGCCTGTTGAGAATGCCGCCT
>CAZZHJ010000217.1:1004-3399 GCA_964653815.1 uncultured Lachnospiraceae bacterium | reverse complement strand
TTGGAGAAAGGCATATCTGCGGCACGGATGCCGCATATATGCCGTTTGCGTCCCTAATTAATACCGTAGCCGGAACATTTAGAAAACCTTATGTTCGGAACCCGCACACAGGAAGGAAATAATTTCTCCCTCGGTCCTAAGGTTTTTACCGCCCGTCTGCCCCGTCTTTTCGCCACCATCCCCATAAATTATACAATAAATATAACCTTTTCGTATTGCGTCAATTTTCCCACTCTGTTATAATAACCCAGAAATGTATTAATGAAAAGAGGAGGAACCATAATGAAGAAATTTCACAAAATTATTTCCGCAGGGTTAATTGGGGCTTTAACATTATCATTGTGTGCGTGTGGCAATTCTGTACCTGCAAACACTGTTTTTTCCGTAGATGATCTGCCCGGAAAGACAATCGGCGTACAGCTTGGTACAACCGGCGACATCTTCGCTTCCGATTATGAAGAAGATGGCTCTACCATCGAACGTTACAACAAAGGAAATGATGCTGTTCTTGCTTTAAAGCAGGGCAAAGTTGACTGTGTTATCATTGACAGCCAGCCTGCACAGGCATTTGTTGCAAAAAATGATGATTTGACTATTCTGGATGAAGAATTTGCCATTGAAGAGTATGCAATCTGTATCAGCAAAGACAATAAAGATTTAACAGATGCTTTTAACGGTGCTTTAGCCGATTTAAAAGCTGACGGAACTCTAGATCAGATCGTTGCTAACTACATTGGCGATGACACAAAAGGAACCTGCCCTTATGAAACACCCGCCGGAACAGAATACCCCAACGGCACACTGGTTATGGCCACCAATGCTGCTTTTGAGCCTTACGAGTACTATTCCAACAACGAAATCGTAGGCATTGATGCAGACATAGCACAAGCAATCTGCGATAAATTAGGCTATAAGCTGGTAATCGAGGATATGGAATTCGATTCCATTATCACTGCCGTTCAGTCCGGCAAAGCTGATTTCGGTGCTGCAGGCATGACCGTTACCGAAGACCGTCTACAGAATATTGACTTTACCGATACATATACTACCGCTACACAGGTAATTATCGTAAGAAAATAAATATTCCATTTTCAATCATAATAAGAATATGATATGATGTACGAGGGCTGTGGCTTCCGCCACAGCCTTTATATAAATATGAGTAATTATAAAACCCAAAATAGGAGGGAAAAATTTTGGTCTTACTGAACGCATGTGTGATTACTTTTCAGGCAAAATTTATTCAATGTTTTATTGAAGAAAACCGATATCAATATTTATTAAGAGGACTAGGCTCTACCCTTATCATTACGTTTTTTGCCGTAATTTTAGGTGTCTTACTGGGATTCCTGGTAGCAATTATCCGTTCCACATATGATAAAACGGGCAAATTGCAAATATTAAATCTTATTTGCAATATTTATTTGACTGTTATCCGCGGAACTCCCGTCATGGTACAGCTGCTGATTATGTATTACGTCATATTTGCAACCACTTCCATGAATAAAACGGTAGTTGCCATTTTATCCTTTGGCATCAATTCTGGCGCTTATGTTGCAGAAATCGTTCGTTCCGGCATTATGTCCATCGACCAGGGACAGTTCGAAGCAGGACGAAGCCTCGGTTTTTCCTATCCGCTGACCATGGTATACATTATCATGCCTCAGGCTTTTAAAAATGTACTTCCTGCCCTGGCAAATGAATTTATTGTACTATTAAAGGAAACCTCCATCTGTGGATATATCGGACTTATGGATTTAACCCGTGGCGGCGACATTATCCGAAGCGTTACATATGAAGCATTTTTCCCTTTACTTGCAGTTGCCGTCATCTATCTATGTATGGTCATGATATTGACTGCTCTTGTAAAGAAACTTGAAAGGAGGCTCAGAAGCAGTGAACGATAATAATATCCTGTTTCAAATTGACAATCTTTGTAAATCCTTTGGGGACCTTTCCGTATTAAAGAACATCACTACGGAAATCAAACAAGGCGAAGTGGTAGTCATTATCGGACCCTCCGGTTCAGGAAAATCCACTTTCCTGCGTTCCCTGAATCTATTGGAAGAGCCTACGGAAGGGACTATTTTATTCGAGGGAAAAGATATTACGGATAAACATGCCAACGTCAACCTGTACCGCCAGAAAATCGGTATGGTTTTCCAGCATTTTAACCTGTTCCCCCATATGACAATTTTGCGGAACATGACCTTAGCTCCCATCAAGCTTTTAAAAATGCCTGAGGAAGATGCAACTAAAATGGCCATGGACTATTTAAAGCGTGTGGGACTGGAAGAAAAGGCGGATTCCTATCCTAACCAGCTTTCCGGCGGTCAGAAGGTGAGAGGTTCAACTCAGAAATCCGTGGATTCTACAACTACTATTGCATTGCCAA
>CAZZHJ010000217.1:0-994 GCA_964653815.1 uncultured Lachnospiraceae bacterium | reverse complement strand
ACCAGCTTTCCGGCGGTCAGAAGCAGCGTATCGCCATTGTACGCGCCCTGTGTATGCAGCCTGACGTACTGCTCTTTGACGAACCCACTTCTGCACTTGACCCGGAAATGGTAGGCGAGGTATTGGAAGTTATGAAGGACCTTGCCAAATCCGGCATGACTATGCTGGTAGTGACACACGAAATGGGGTTTGCCAAGGAGGTTGGCTCCAGGGTGCTGTTTATGGATGATGGGCGGATTGTGGAAGAAAATACGCCAAATGAAATTTTTGCGAATCCTAAGTGCGATAGGTTAAAGGATTTCTTATCGAAAGTATTAATTTAGTATCTCCCTTTTCGGAATTGTGTACCCGTAAAAACAGGTTATAATAATGTTAAGAACCGGTATTTAAGGAGATACCATTATGTCAAAAGATATTCAAAAATGTATTTCAGTATATAAAAAGCAAATTGAACAAGGGGATATTCAAGTTGCATATGTTGCTCTTACGAAATTTATTTCGGAATTAAGGACAAGTTTTCCAGTGCAATATAACACGGGAAATATTTCATTTGGCTATTTAGATTATACCTATTTTCCATTTTTTAACCAGTATTTAAGAAGCCACAAATTACGTTTCGGCATTGTATTAAATCATTTTGAAATGCAGTTTGAATTATGGCTTATGGGTCAAAATGCTGCTGAACAGAAGAAATATTGGAAAATATTAAAGGATAGCATTTGGAATTGCGATAAAATCGAAATGCCTAAATACTCTGTTTTAGAAGCTGTTTTGGAAAAGAAGGTTGATTTTGACAATAAAGAACAGATGAAAGAAAAAATTATAAATCGTGCTGTTACTTTAGCGGTAGAGATTCAGCAATATTTAGAAAATTTGACTGCTTAACTTCTGGTTTGTGGAGTAGTTAATAGGAACACTTTTCCGAAAAGGGAGTTTTTTATTTGGCCCCGGCCGGTAATTGAGAAATTACAGAACAAAGGGTCCATTATCATTA
>CAZZHJ010000216.1:0-3406 GCA_964653815.1 uncultured Lachnospiraceae bacterium | reverse complement strand
CACACAGTGTTGTCGGCTGGTATATTCCTATTTGTTCAAAGTACCCTGCCACTGTAAACGTCAGCGTTTACGGGATATTTTAATTTTTCAAATAGAAAGGAAAATAAAATTGATTTTGTCTTTTCAAAGTGAAAATGAAACTTTAGAATTTCTTGACATAGTTTCTGATTTTTGGTATAAGTTAATCAGAAATAAGCAGAGCTTATCGTATGGGAGTGGAACCGATAAAAGGAGTAAGTCTTACCGGGAGTTAAATCGATAAAAGCGGTGAGTCCTACCGTAAGTGGAAACAATCAGAGGCTGCATTTTGCGCAGCCTCAAGCTTTGGGCTGAAAAGGCCAGTGGTTTACTGAAAAGGCGATGTTATGATTTTGGGAGGCCGGAAGCGGTACTACAGAAGTGGTTAGAGAGCAGGAACAGTTAGTGATAGAGTGTGGAATAATCATGGCACTAAATCGTACAAAAATTAAAATTCAAAAAGGAGTACAAATATGGCACGAGGGTTTTTGGAACAGGAATCAATCAAGGCAAACAAACGCAAACGCAGATTATTTTTATCTATGTTTGTGTTCTTTGTCTGCATGGCCGGTTTTCTGTATTTTGCCACAAAAAATATGATAGACACAAGCGATCCCAGAGACCAGAAATTAATTTTTCTATTTTACCTGTTGACAGGATTGATGCTGTTCTGCACAGCGGTCGGACTGCTCGTGTCCATCCTGCCTGCCAAAAACGGCAAAAATCTCATACTTCCCTGCGGTGAAAACACGAAGGAGGCTGTGGCTGCGCTGATCAACCAGGAAGTCGCAGCGGGAAAAAGCCTGTATGAAGGCTTCATGAACCACAACACTATTAAGCCCTATCCCGAACGTGTTCTTCTGCTTCCGACTTATCTGCTGTTGGTCGGTGAGATGGGATTGGTAACGGCAATCCCCCGCGATAAAATATATTGGCTCTGTGCACAGGTTGGTTATAAAGACGGCCCTTATTATGTGCGCCTGCTCAGTCTTACCGAAAAGAAACTCATCTAGTTTGACGGAAACGACATTGAGCACACCCAAGGGATAGCCAGCGATCTGTACCGGTACATACCCAATGTTTTCAGCCAATACGATCCACAGGAGCTCTCTCACAAACTGGAACAACTTTTTAAAGAAAGCCCTGCGAAATTTCTTGAATTTTATGAACAGGAAAGAAACTTGCAGTAAAAAGGCCTGTAAGGAATGACTCGCCATATAAGCTGTTGTAGGTTCGAGACCTGCTCCGGGAGCGCAACCCGCTGCCTGGGCGGCAGCTAGAAAGCCTGTAAATATCAGTGTTTCCGTAGTGAGAGGAAGCATAACCTATGATGAAGAAAAGTGTACTGAAAGAGATTGATCGGACAATCAAGACAGACCGGAAAAAAGATATCCAGAAGGATTATTGGGATGAATACCCGTTAAGGGAAGATTCTCTGAAGTATATGCACTGGATAGCTCCGCGTCCCGGTGTATATGGGCATGTTCATCGGCCTTGCTTCCAATGATGTAATTGGGATAGCTATTGCGGCTATTGGCACGCAGATTATCATGGGTGTATTCGTGATGTGCTTCTATACCTTATCTGCCCAGCTTAATAATATTAAGGCTCTCCGCAGGAAGCTATTAAAGAAAGGGCATGAAACCGTGTGAAATGGGATTCCCCACGAAAATGGAGCGCCCCTTTTGGTATAAAAGCCCAGGGGGTTCGGGACGCCGCCGGTAAAGATTATATGAAACTATGAATTGGTTACAGTATCAGGAGAGAAGTGTATGTTTCTATATTTTGTGGTGAGCTTTATAGCAAGTATTGTGGGAGCCATCTGTGGCATTGGCGGAGGCGTGGTCATCAAACCCGTGCTGGATATGCTGAAGCTTGCGTCGGTCAGCACCATAAGCTTTCTCTCCGGCTGTACCGTGCTTTCTATGAGTTGCTACTCGGTTGTCAGGTCCGCGTTTTCCGGAGAACGGCGGGTGGACACGCGCACTGGGACACCTATTGCCATCGGTGCGGCCTTAGGCGGGATCATCGGCAAAGAACTTTTCGGTTATATAAGGGGGATGTTTGAGAACCAAAATGCCGTGGGGCGGTGCAGGCATTTTGTCTTCTGATCATCACATCAGGGACACTCGTCTATACATTGAAGAAGGCGAAAATCAGGATGAGGAACGTGGAAGGCGCTGCAGCCTGCGCTGCGATTGGATTCGCGTTGGGGGTTATGTCAAGCTTTCTCGGGATTGGCGGTGGTCCCATAAACCTTGTAGTCCTCTTTTACTTTTTTAGCATGGACACAAAGACTGCGGCTGCAAACAGCCTTTATATTATCTTTTTCAGTCAGCTTTCCAGTTTGCTTTCAGCAGTGATAACAGGATCCGTGCCGGAGTTTGAGTGGGCAGCCCTTGTGCTCATGGTTGCCGGCGGTATTGGTGGAGGGATCGTTGGCAGGTCCCTCAACCGTAAAATGGATGAGAGGGCTGTGGATAAGCTTTTTATATGACCGATGGTTGTCATTGTGATTATCGGTGCGTATAATGGCTGGCAGTACTCATCAGAGGCGATATTATGAGACTGGTTTCAGTGTTGATCAAGCCTGCAGGCGGGCTGTGCAATTTGCAGTGTCGCTACTGCTTTTACGCAGATGAGACAGCAAGGCGGCTTTTCGGGAAGGAGAGCCGGCGCTGGCAGAGCTTGAATTTTTTCGTGAGGCTTGCGGATGAGTTGAGTGTGAATAAATGCAGCATTGGCTGGTCAATTCAGACAAATTGGCTTCTGCTTGATGAGACATGGCAGGCTTTCCTGGCCTATAATGCATCAGCATAGAGAAAGAGAAAGTTCCAAGACATCAGCTTTTGATAGAAGATGATGTCTTGGAACTATTATTATTGCCATGCTCATTATATCAAGAGCAGGAGAATCGAAAGGTAATTTCCTGCTATACGCCGGAATAAGCGGCAAAGCCCGGAGCAATGGCGTTGCATCGGATGCCGGAGCCGGCAAAGTGAGTGGCTACCCACTGAAGCTCCCGCCTAGGCGAACGCTTTCGCCGCGGTGCCTCGCAGCACGCCGCCCGAGCCGGTTACACTACTACCTTGCCAGAAAAGTCAACATTCAACGGTAAATTCATCATTTCGAGTTCCCTTGTCAACATTTTTAAAGATTCCTGCCCCACAGGGGCGGATTGAAATTCTGTTATTTTCTGTTCAGTTTATCCAGCATGTCCCAAACACCCAGCATATACATAATGCCCAGTGCCCGGTCATACAGGCCATATCCGGGGCGCACAGTGCCAGGACCCTCGGTCCACAGATGCCGCCCGTGGTCGGGGCGGATATAGCCGTTGAAACCGCAGTCGTGGTAGGCCTTCAGAATGTCCAGGATGCCGGTGTCG
>CAZZHJ010000215.1:0-3425 GCA_964653815.1 uncultured Lachnospiraceae bacterium | reverse complement strand
GGGGAATTGCCACGGATGGCAATTCAGCCGTCACGCGGCACGGATGCCGCTTTGACGGCGACCCGCCCCTAACCAGTCATATTCACACAGACTGTTAGAAAAATGCGCTTTACAATTCCGCTTATAAAGAATAGAAGTTTTTTGCAGTCCCGGCAATTTCATGCCCCGATACCGCCTAAATATCCGTGCTCTCCATTTCCGTATCACACCATCGCCTTAGCCAGATACTCCCAATCCAGCAGATTCTGCATCATCTTTTCTGCTATTTCATCCGCCGTATACAAAGGTCCTCCCGGATACTGGCAGAAAATCCTTTCCCCGTTATACTCCGGATGTATTTTTTTATAAATCCCGGAATACGGCTCAGAAAGCTTCGTAAGCTTTGCCCTATTTGCCTCTATCAGCTCCGCCTGCATTTTCATCATTTCTTCCCTGGTATAAAGCTTAACTCCCGGAGCATTCATGTATTTTGCCCATTGAACCTTATCCCTGTCAACATACATGGAATCTCCTACAGAAACAGTATAATTGGGCACTCCATGGTCCGTTCCCGCAAAAAATTCCATAAAGCCTTCTATGTCAATATCATCATTCAGAAAATCCTGCCAGAAGTTTTCATGGGCAGCAAACCGCAGATTATCCTCCTTGTCAAATCTGTCCAGAAATCCCATAACCTTAAGATAATCTTCCCTGCTCTCAAACCGGATGGACCACTCATACTCTTCGCGCTGTCCCGCTTTTCTGCAGAAAATCCCCTCTTCCGTGTACCATGTAATATACATGGTATCTTCCTGCCCCGGAACAGAAGACGGATAAGAACATTTAGTGGACTCCGACACCAACGCACTGATTCCTTCCGTTATTTCTGTTGTTTCCGTCGTCTTTGCCACTCCTGCCACAACCGATGCTGATTGCGAAGACGTTTCCGTTCTTTCCATCTGTTCCGCCTCTCCGGCTCTTTTTTCCTGCTCCTCTTTCATCAGCTCCCTGATGGCATCCTCTACATCATCAAACTTTTCTAAAAACCTTTCCCATTCCTTTATAGTAAAAGAACTGTTGCCGATTTGAAAGCTTTGCTCCGTATCGCCGTTTTTCACCATGACAAAAATTTCCGCCATCCGCTCCCGGATAAACTGCATAAGGTCAATAGTTTCCACAGCGTCTGCATCATCTGCCGCATCCGCTACGCCATTAGCTTTCTCCGCTTCCTTGGTGCTCTCCTGCAATCTCTCAAGCTTCGCAATAAAAGACTGGTAAAAGTCTCTTTCTTCCTCCAATTCCTCTTGTATCTCGGAAATACCCTTAAGCTCCGAGGTCAGCGGATATTCCAAAGCATCCAGTGCCTCCCTTGCCGCCTGCAAAGCTGCTGCTACAGGGCTGCCCTCTGCATCTTCAGACCAATATTGCGAGAAACGTCGTATCATGACGGAGGTCATATGGCTGAACATGTCATTGCTTATTCCATTCTCACCGCTTTCCCCCGCCACTTCAAGCCATGCCTTCATAATATCTTTCGGTATATTCAGCTCATAATGTGAAAACATATCAGCCGACCTGTCCTCCAGCTTGAGATTATCAAAGTCCACATGCTGTATACTGAAACGGCTGAGGGTCAACACCAACTCCTGCCCCTTTAAGTACTGACTGTAAACTCCCGCTTGGGAATAGTCGTCTGTCATCCTGTTCATGATTGCAATCCAGTCATGCTTTGCATTCGCAAAAGAATCCCAGTCCTCATTGCCCTCCCAATATCCATTCATCTGTGCATTATCCGCATAATTCTTCATCCGTTGATAAGAACCAAAGGAACCCCCATCCGAGATTCCCTGATCATCCGAATAACTCAACAGTGCAAACATTTCAAGCTGTGAAGCATTCCGGGGATCCACTTCATTCACGTCTACCTTATAAACTGCCTGCTTCCCTCCATAATTGGAAGTGACCTGTATCACCGGATGATCCGGTGTGGATTCCTCCGCATACTGTGCCTTCATGCCATACCTTACGTCGGTATCCCCATAGGGAATCATAGTAAGCCCTATGACTTTACCATTATTTTCACTCTCATCCTCTGCCATTTGTGTTGCAGGAGAAATATCACTGTAAAATTCCTCCCTCACACTTGTCGTCCTCCGATACGCATAGGATGCCCCCGCATACCCGGACTGTACTGCCCCTAACGACATCATTTCCTCCTTTCCGCAGCCCTTCCGTCACTCAGAGCCGCACCACTTTCCTGAAAGGACCAAGTGGTTCATCCTTATCCTGTAATGAATCCCATGATACAAAAAGAGCGTCCAAACACATTCATTCCCATGATTTGTACGCTCTCCATAGCTCAATATAAAATTCATCAATTATTATATCGGCACTCTGCCATAAATTATTTAGAAATCTCAATCACTTCCAAATCATCGGGCACAACTATATTCCCGCCGAAACTCTGCCTGGCTTCTTTGGCATATCTTTTTGCACGGTTCTCCAAATCCGAGTCTTCCGTGTGATACAAAAGTAAATTTTTTACCCCCAATCTTTCCGCCGTCTCTCCTGCATCATATGCCGTACTATGCTTCTTTTCATAAGGATGAAACACTTCCTGCTCACTTCTCAGGCAAAATGCTTCCGCTAACAGCCAATCCGCATCCTTAACATAAACCTCGCTTGCTGCATGACATGGCTCATCCCCCAGACACACCAGGACAGTTTCTCTCTCACTCTCCCTAATGACAGCCCGGAATCCCATCTGCTCTTTTTTGGTGGAATTTATATTGATTACCTCAAATTCCATTCCGCATTCTATAAACCTATCCCCTCCACATATGGGAATAAACTGAATATGACTGCTCAAGGAACCATACAACAGAAATTCACAACTGTTTTTCAGATACTCCAGATTTTCCGCAAGCCCATATACTTTAAATGTCCCCTCATATTTACCGCGTTTCATTAACGAACTTATCATTCTCAGCACCCATATACCCCCGAGAATATGGTCTGTATGTGCATGAGTCACAAATAATGCCCTGATTTTCGCCCAATCCAGTCCCGCCTTTTCAACCTGTGTTAAAATGCCGTTTCCGCCGCCCGCATCCACCATAACCGAACCTTCATCACCATCTAAAACAAAACATGTATTGTAACACTTTGTCACCATTGCATGTCCTGTTCCAAGCATCACTAATCTTACCATTTCCATCACCTACAGCTTAAATATCATCAAAATTTGGTTGAATAAAAATACAAAATATGCTATATTATAGACACATAAGGGAAACAACCGCCCACAAGGTGGTTGACCATTGCAATGAGATAGAGACTCCACCCTGCAACTGCCAAGTATACAAGGGTGGTTTTTCTATCTAAAAAACTCTGAAAAACGCTACTGACTTATCAAAATGATTAAGGTCAGCAATGCAAGAATGAAC
>CAZZHJ010000214.1:0-3470 GCA_964653815.1 uncultured Lachnospiraceae bacterium | reverse complement strand
TTCTATTTTCAAGGGGAAATCATTTGATATTCAAAGTGTTTCGAAAAACGTAACCGTAAAAATGCGGAGTTCCACCATGATATTAATCATTATCTGAAAACTATAGGAAAGCTGGCGGAGGATAGCCGGAATGGGGAAATTCTCACTATTTTGAAGGAGCTTCAGATTGAATTTTCTGAGAAGGAGAACACCTATTACTGCAGCAATGCGATTATCAATACCTTGCTCAGTGAAGAAAAAGAAGATGCGAGAAAAAATAATATTGAGTATGACATTTATGTAGAGCCGGGATTTCATATTGGAGGCATATCAGAAACAGATATGATATCCATTATGGGGAATCTGTATAAAAATGCTATGGAAGCTGCAATCAAGTGTGACGAAGGTTTTATTCGTATAAAGATGTTTATGCAAAACGACGGACGCTTTGCGGTAATAAAACTGGAAAATTCTTTTCAAGGAAATCTTTTGCGGCAGGGAGAACAGCTTCTGACCACCAAAGCTGACGGAGAAAGTCATGGAATCGGATTGGGCAGGGTCAAGGAACTGGCAGGCAAATATGAGGGCAGTTTGGTGAATGTTGTAAGGGGACAGATATTTCTGGCAGTCCTGGTGCTGGCAGTATAGTTAGACGCTTTATGACATGCAATTTTGCAAAATTTGCCGTTAAAACTACAAAATTTGCCATTTTGTAGAAAAAAACATCAAGATGTTGTATGTTGGATACATCAAAAGAAAGGAGGGCGGAGAGTGAGTAAAGTGTTTAACAGAAAACTGTTTGGCATACTGAATGCATTTGCACTGGTGCTGGTTGCATCTACAGCAAATTCAGCCTGCTTATGGATATATCATCAACCTGATGAACCAAAAGCGGCGGACAGATTCAAAATGGTTAAGTAGGTAAGGAGAATGAAACGTATTTTAGACAGCCTGATAACAAAACAGATTGGTTTGGGAATCATCAGGGAAGATGAGCGGGAATTGTATCAATATGGATACTTAATAATGTGTGAATGGGGATTCAATATAGTCATGGCGGCGCTGATCGCATTGATTACGGGCGCTGTACAGACGACAATTATATTTTTGTTATCCATAATTCCCCTCAGAAGCTTTGCCGGCGGCTATCATGCATCTACGCCGGGGCGGTGCGCAGTGATATCAAACGGATGTCTGGTGTCTGTTATTTGGTTTTCTGAGATAGTGTTTCGTTACAACCTGCCCATAGGGTATTTGTTTCTGAGCGAAATTTTTCTTACGGTTGTTTATTTTGTCCACGTACCTGTGGATACCCCTAACAAAACTTTAAGCAGCCGGGAGAGAGCAGTGTACGGTATGATTGCAAAGTGCCTTTATCTGGCAGAGCTTGTGATTATGGCGGCGCTTAGGACAAGCAATCCCAAAGCAGCCATTACAATGCTGTCGATGCATGTGTGCGTAGTGTGTTCTTTGGTATTAGCAAGTTTAACAAAAGGACATACAAAAAGCGAAAAAAGGGAAAATTGTCCGGAATTATGACCTTTTTTCAGAATAAAAGTAAAGCAGCCTGTAGATTTGCATAAATCTGCAGGCTGTTTTTTATGGAACTTTTATTTTCTTATAAACTCGTGTATAATAAAAAATGGTCCGCAGCCATTTGCAAATGGGCGGAGCAAAAAAGAGTGATTCCCTTTGGATTCATAATAGATGGAGGAACGGCAGATGCTGGAATTAAAGAACATTTCCTATTTGGTAGAGGACGGGAATAAAGAGATTTTAAAAGATATTAATCTGACCATAGATGAACGCTTTGTGGCGCTGACAGGACCCAACGGCGGCGGAAAGTCCACATTGGCAAAGCTGATTGCAGGAATTATCATGCCTACATCCGGCAGTATCTGGTTTGACGGGCAGGATATTACGGGCATGTCAATTACGGAAAGGGCAAATGCGGGAATCAGTTTTGCTTTCCAGCAGCCTGTCCGGTTTAAGGGTATTACGGTAAAGGATTTGATTATGTTGGCGTCGGGGACGAAGCTTTCTATAAGTGAGGCCTGTGGGATTCTATCGGAAGTGGGGCTCTGTGCAAGGGATTACATTAACCGTGAGGTCAATGATTCATTGTCCGGCGGGGAACTGAAGCGAATTGAAATTGCCATGATTCTGGCAAGGGGAACGAAGCTTTCCATTTTTGATGAACCGGAAGCGGGAATCGATTTGTGGAGCTTTAACAGCCTGATAAAAGTATTTGAAAATATGTATGAAAAGATTAACGGTTCTATTATGATCATTTCCCACCAGGAGCGGATTCTGGATATTGCAGACAGGATTTTGCTGATTGCAGAAGGGCAGATCAAGGCAGAGGGCAGCAAGGAGGAAATCATGCCGCTCATACTGGGAAGCGGCGTCAGCGGCCCCTGTACCATGTTGAAAAACAAAATGTAGGCAGAAGGAGAAGAAGGATGGACCAGATTCAACAGACATTACTGGAAGAAATTGCAGGACTGCACGAGGTGCCCCAGGGTGCTTATAATATCCGGGCAAACGGCACCATGGCGGGCAGGAATACAACGGAAAATATAGATATCGTGACGAAAACGGATGTAGAGGGAATTGATATTATCATTAAGCCCGGCACGAAAAAGGAAAGCGTGCATATCCCCGTGGTATTGAGCCAGGCGGGATTGAAGGAAAGCGTATACAATGACTTTCATGTGGGAGAGGACTGCGATGTGACTATTGTGGCAGGCTGCGGCATTCACAATGGAGGAGACGGAGCCAGCGAACACAGCGGAATCCATAGGTTTTTTATCGGCAAAAATTCCAAGGTGCGCTATGTAGAGAAGCATTACGGACAGGGAGACGGCAGGGGAGAGCGTATTATGAACCCTACCACGGAAATGACGCTGGAAGAGGGCGCTTCCATGGATATGGAAACCGTCCAGATCAGGGGCATTGACTCCACCAAAAGGGTTACCACAGCGAAACTTTGTAAGGGGGCTTCCCTTACCATCCATGAAAAGCTTATGACACACGGAACCCAGTACGCAGAGACGGATTTTACTGTAGATATGGATGGGGAAGATTCCAGCGCAAACGTAGTTTCCCGTTCTGTTGCAAAGGAGGAGTCCCATCAGGTTTTCCGCAGCAGGATCAACGGTAACAACCGCTGCAGTGGCCATACGGAATGCGACGCCATTATTATGGATCAGGCAAGCGTCAGCGCCATACCGGAGCTGACTGCCAACGATGTTGACGCAGCGCTGATTCATGAAGCGGCAATCGGTAAGATTGCGGGGGAACAGCTGATTAAGCTGATGACACTGGGGCTGACGGAAGCAGAGGCGGAAGAACAGATTATTAATGGTTTTTTGAAATAGATTAAATAAAATAAAAAGGATATTAAAACCGGCAGATAAATAACTGCCGGTTTTACTTTTGTCTTAAATTATTAAATTTTTATAAAAAATGTCGGATATTTACCGTATATG
>CAZZHJ010000213.1:0-3496 GCA_964653815.1 uncultured Lachnospiraceae bacterium | reverse complement strand
ATAGCCCAACCTGTAGAAAAGGTAAAGAATGGCTATGTCTATATAATACGAGGAGAGATGCTTATGAGACGTACCGCTTTTATTACAGGCGCTTCCCGCGGTATCGGGAAAGCAATTGCCACTGAGCTTGCAGCACATGACTATGATTTGTATCTGGTCTGCCTGCATTCCGACGAACAGCTTTACCGTTTAAAAAACGAACTGGAAAAAAATTTTCTTATAAATGTGACTTGTTTTGTGGGAGATGTGGGCTCCTATGATTTTGTACAGACATGTTTTAGCGAAATCGACCGTCTGGATGTATTGGTTAACAATGCCGGAGTTTCTTATATCGGTTTGGTTTCAGAAATGACTGTAGCAGACTGGGACTGCATTATCAATACCAATCTCTCTTCGGCTTTTTATACTTCCAAATGCGCCATTCCCGGTATGGTCAGGGAAAGGTCAGGTAAAATTATCAATATTTCTTCTGTCTGGGGAAATGTTGGCGCTTCCATGGAAGTGGCCTATTCAGCATCCAAAGGCGGGATGAACGCATTTACCAAAGCACTAGCAAAAGAGCTTGCACCAAGTAACATCCAGGTAAATGCCATTGCCTGCGGCGTCATTGATACAGATATGAATAAACGTTTCAGTATGGAAGATATCGAAATATTAAAAGGTGAAATCCCTGCCGACCGCATGGGCACCATCGATGAAGTGGCAAGACTTGTGGTGCAGATTATCAACAGTCCTGCCTACTTAACAGGACAGATTATCAATTTAGACGGAGGCTGGCAGTAAACAGAGCATAAGCCTCCTCCAAAATACCGATTTAATGGTTTATAAATATTCAAACGAGAGCGGCTGGAGGGTTTGGGTTTTTGCATAGACGTTTTTTCTTGGTTTCACAACCACTTTTTTATTGCTTACCTGAATTTCGCCTAAATAATCGAAATCAAGCGTTTCAGGCAAATCGGTCTCAAAAAGTATTCTATCTTCCATATCGAATATTCTTAAAAGAGGCAAGTAGCGGCCATTATCAAGAAATCTTAAATATATAATAACTTTACGTTTTGCTGATACTTTTTCTTTGAATTTCATCAGCATATTTTCACCCTGCTCCAATGCTTGAGTAAAACATGAACAGATATTTTTTTCATCAAAGTTATCTGTGGCAAAATTTTGAATAAGTACAGTTCTTATTTGTTTTACAACTTCATCTTCAATCTCAGGATTTCCAAGCTTAGAAAACATATCATCACTTATATTGACATCATAATATCTGTACCACGGATAATACCTGTCTACACTTCTTTTGGACAGCGCTATTTCACCGTCAACGATACAGGTAGTAAAATTAATATATAAATGGTCAAATTCCCCTAACGTAAAATTATTTTCCCTAAGCTTCATCACTATTCTTCTTATTTTTACGTTGAGTGCTTTATTTTCAAAACTTATTGGCAGAGAATTACCGTCAATATTTTCAACATCACTTTTGTATATACGAATATCCTTAATGATCTTCAAACTATCACCTCATAACTACCGTTAAATTGGAAATCATTTTTCATCCTTCTTATAAATTCCATTTTGTCAGTCAGTCTTCTCTGCAGTCATCCTCATCCGATACTTTCCGACGAACATCCGCCCATATATGTTCTGTGTCTACTATACCATACTTTTCCTGGATGCCACAATAGAAATCCAATTGCCGTTTTTTCCTATATTTGATACAATATTTACAAATATTCGTTACTAAGGAGGCTTTATGGAACTGCTCGAATTTATTCAAAAATTTAAAAATAAACATATTTTTATCCAGACCCATAACTTTCCCGATCCAGATGCTTTGGGAAGTGCCTACGGCCTGTCACGGCTCTTTGAGCATTTTCAGGTAAAATCGACCCTGTGTTATGACGGTAAGATCGATACCCTAAGCACCAGACGGATTCTAGAGGAATTTCAGATAGAAATCTATTCTAAAAACCAGCTTAGCGAAATGACAGAGAAAAGTCCTATTATATTAGTAGATACCCAGAAGTCTGCTGGAAATGTTACAGATTTAATTGGGGATGAAATCGCATGTATCGACCATCACCCTACCATGGTGGAAATTGACTATCAGTTTAAGGAAGTTCGCATGGTAGGAGCCTGTTGTAGCATTATTGCGGAATATTTCCAAAAGCTGCAAGTTGTTCCTGATCAAAAAACCGCTACTGCATTATTGTTTGGCATAAAAATGGATACCAGCCAGTTTACCAGAGGTGTGACTGAACTGGATGTAAAAATGTATGCCTTTTTAAATCCCTACATAGACGAAGCTTTATTAAGAACTGTTTCAAGTAATACACTGGAATTTTCAGACCTTTCAGCTTTCGGGGCTGTTTTCCAGACAATCCGGGTCTTTGGTAAAATAGGAATCGCCTATATTCCCTTTCCCTGTGCCGATGCTCTAATCGCCACAATTTCCGATTTTGTGCTGGCTTTAAATGAAGTGAATTTTGTCGTTGTATATTCTAAGCGCGATACAGCCTGGAAATTTTCTGTCAGAAGTGAAGACCCTTGCCTGGATGCCGGTGAGATTATCCACGAAGCATTTCTCGGCATCGGAAGCGGCGGCGGGCATTCCTGTATGGCAGGAGGCATCATTCCCATTACTATCATAAAAGAAATGGGACGAAGCGCAGATACACAAATCTGCCAGCTATTTTTAGATACCATAAAAAGAATCGGAGAAGAGCCCGTATATGCCGACTCTGTCTCCGACTGACAATGCTATATCAATATGTATTACAAAAGGCGGAGTTTATCTGCCTTTTTTTATTTTTTCCAATTCACTTTCTATATCAGATGAAGATGAAGAATAAGAACTGCTATAGGAACTGCTGCTATGGCGGCGGCTCTTTCTAGCCCTATATCCGCTCCGTTCTACTTCATCATCGCTATAGTCCCCTACCAGAAGAACTTTAGCAAGGAGACCAGCTCCCCCGAAAATCAATACCAGAATCAATATCCAGTCATACAGCGTCATGGTTGTCAAAGAAATGTTGGTGGAAGCAATCACACTTACCAAGATTAGCAGTACTCCTACCCCTGTCATAATCTTTGACGGAAAAGACGCTCCGGTGACAAACATCCAGACAATTCCTGCAATCAGCGGAACCACAACCATTCCTGATGTCATCCTCATGCTGCCCATTGAAAATCCTCCCATAAAAGAAGAAAATACAATTACCTTCTGGGAAAATATAAATAACCCGGACGTCAGCATGACAAATCCTGCTAAAAACTGTAACAATTCATTTTTTGCACTTTTCATTTTTTTCCCTCTCAACTATCATAATCTTATTATGACGAAAGGCGAAAGAAAAATCAATGGTTTTTTCTGTTATTTCCAATAAACCCAAAGACCTCTGACCTGATGCTGCAGTTCACTGAATGTCCATATCTTTTGGGAATTTCTATAACTGTTAGGATCGTTAACGGTAAATCCGCCGTCTTTATATCCTGT
>CAZZHJ010000212.1:0-3497 GCA_964653815.1 uncultured Lachnospiraceae bacterium | reverse complement strand
GGGGCAATTATTGTGTTACAATGATGTAAAAGTATGCAAAAATGATGCAATTATGTGATTTAATAAGTGTTAGTGAGAAGAGCATGCTTGCATGTTCGACGAACGGCGAATGTCGATCATGAATCTACGATTCATGATATAATATATTTAAGATATGATTTGGACAAAGGTACGATTGTAGCGAGGAAGACGGTAATGGGAAAACACTATAGAAAACTGCTTTTCGGAATAGGAATCTGTTTTATGGCTGTAGGCTGCGGACGGGAGAACCCTGTTCCGGAGGAAATTGTTTTGGAGCAGGTAAATTTTGTACAGGAAGAGGATGTCAGTGAAAATGACATGTCGGAGCTTTTAGAGCTGCAGGCCATGGAGGCGGAATATCAGGCGCGTTTTGATTCTATTTCACAGGTAGAAGATATTGGGACAAACGGCTATGATGTTATGGAAGACCAGATTTTTCCTATTCCGGCGGAATCCTTCGGGGCAGGAGAATATACATTTATTCCAGCTATGGAAAAGGAGTATCACCGGTTGGCGGTCTTTGTGGCCGACGAGGGTGGCAATATTTTATTTAAGACCAATCAGTTAGAGACAAACAACCGTATGCCGGGACAGCTGAAGCAGCCGGTCAGGGCGTTGTCGGCTGTGAACTTTTCGGATTTGGACAGGGACGGAAAAACGGATATTATATTGATTACCAGATGTGTAAATGACAGAGGAGATTATGCGGGAAAACCTTATAAGGTGGGAGATGTGCTGTTTCAGGGCGACGGAACCTATTATCGGGACTGGCGGATATCGGACAAGCTGAACCGGTTTGATATGAACAGAAGCGTCAACAGCATCATTGCTTTTGTAAAGGATAAAAAGTCCACAGAATTTTTATATACTGCTACAACTCTCGATGAACTGTTAGAGAAGGGCTTTGTCATTATAGAAGAACAGGATTATGCCAGAAGGTTTGAAAAATTAGGAAAACTTCAGGTAGTGCCGGGAATTTATCATATATCGGAATATGACGTTTTTATGATTTATCTTATAAATGAACAGGGAGATATTGTGTGGAGTTTCCAGCCCATGGGCAGTTATGACAATCTTTACACCCTCAGGGGAATTACAGGCAAGGACGTGGACGGAGACGGTATGAAGGATCTGGTCGTACTGGCACGTTACACCTATGAGGGAGAAGGGGGAGAGCTCCTGATCAAGACAGAATGCGCCATTTACTACCAGAGGACAGGCGGATTTGATGTGGATACAGGATTTTCCAGAACTTATCAATGCAATGAAGAGGACACCATGGAGGCGCTGATTCCCAAAATCAGGGCATATTGGGGCTGGCAGGTAGAAGAAACAGAAGATACAGAAGAGACTGGGGAGGAAGAAAATTGATTAAGATACTGATTGTAGACGATGAAAAGCCGATTTGCGATTTAATAGATATGAACCTGTCTTCAGCAGGATATTCCTGCAAAAGCGTACAGGATGGGCTTGAAGCAATAGATTGTATAGAAAAAGAAAAATATGACTTGATTTTGTTAGATATCATGCTGCCCGGTGCGGACGGTTTTGACATTATGGAATATATCAGACCCCTGCAGGTGCCGGTTATCTTTATTACAGCCAAAGACGGCGTAATGGATAAGGTAAAAGGGCTGAAGCTGGGGGCGGAAGATTATCTGGCAAAACCCTTTGATGTGGTAGAACTGCTTGCCAGAGTGGAAGTAGTCCTGCGCCGCTTCCAAAAGAAGGCAAACATCCTACAGGCCGGAGACGTTGTGATGGATACAGAAGCCCATAAAGTAACAAAAGCAGGGAAACCGTTAGTACTTACCAACAAAGAATATGACCTGCTGATGTTATTCATTCAAAACAAAAACATAGCCCTCTTCAAAGAAAAACTCTACGAAAAAGTCTGGGGAGACGAATACATCGCAGACAGCCGCACCCTGGAGCTTCATGTCCAGAGACTGAGAAGAAAAGTAGGCTGGGAAAAGAATCTGGTAGCCGTATACAAAGTAGGCTATCGCTTAGAAATATAACTCACTTTTGGGAATTATGTATTCGCAAAATTTTATCATTGCAAACAGCACACATATGCATTGGCATATACATCCGAGAAGAAATGACGATACACCTGTTTCTGGACCTGTTTATCAACTCGGTCAAGAATTAACTGATAAAAAGTATAATCCTACAAATGAAGAATTAGAATTGTTAAAAACTAAATTAAATGAAGAGTTGGATAAACTTTTATAGCGATTTCCAACTTGTCTAGCTGGAAAATGGGGATTTTATAAGGAGATAAAATATGAAATACAAATATATGAGGATACAAGGAAGAGAAGATTCGTACATTACAAAATATCCCAAAGGTATATTCAGTTTATGCTGGAATCTGATAAGGGAGAAACAACTTTCTGATGAGGAAAAAGAACTGTTTATCAATATTGATAATTGGTTCAAAGACAATCTTCCCGAACCAGAACCTTGCAAAAACCGTGAAAAGGTCATTACATTTTTTAAATGTGAAAGCACATCAGAAATGATTGAGAAATTAAAGCCTGCTATTGCGCTATTGGATAAACATCAAAAGCCTTATGATATAGTGTATACAAATTTTGTGGGAACCATCATTTATGAAGATAATTGGCAAGTTGCTGTTCAAGTTGAAGAAGGAAAAATAATATAAATTCCAGGTCGGATAATCATCTGATAGAAATATAATTTTAAGGAAAGGAGACAGCATGAAGTTTTCATACAAGATATTGTTATGCAGTATCATCATTATGGCTGCAGCCTTCGGTTTCGGCGGCTTCTTCTTTGTCAATTATGTATTTCAGACTTCCATGGAGCGTGAAATAGGACAGGCAATGGACGACAGCAGCATTATACGGTTTGCACTGGAAACGGCGGCCCTGAATATTCCTTCCAAATATGATATGCTGCAGGATTCCACCCTGGGAGAAATCGGCGGAAATCTGGAGAGCAGCCAGAGCAGCCTTCTTCGCATATCCAATGAAAAATACCAGGTGCTTTATGCCAGTGAAGGATTTGTGGAGGGAACGGAGCTGCTTGGCGTCATGGAGGAACAGACCAGAGTCTATCAGGTCATCCATGAAAATGAAAGGTATTATATCCAGACAGGAACGGTCATGACAATCATGGACCGGGAGCTGTATCTGGAGACTATGCGGGATGTGACAGCTGTGTTTCGGGAGAGAGAGCAGGGATTTTCCGTATACAGGAGGCTGACGCTGATCATGCTGGCGTGTGGCGCCGTTGCCATGTATTTTATGTCACACTGGCTGACGGGCCCCATAAGGCTTTTGACCAAGGCGACGCGGAAGATGAGGTCTGGGGATTATAGCTACCGTGCCGAGCAGATTAGCAACGATGAAATGGGACAGCTGACCGTTGACTTTAACCGGATGGCGGAGGCGCTGGAGAATAACATCCGCCAGTTGGAGGATGAGGTGCGGGCAAGGGAGGATTTC
>CAZZHJ010000211.1:0-3532 GCA_964653815.1 uncultured Lachnospiraceae bacterium | reverse complement strand
AGAATGGCGCTCCGGGCAGCATAAAGAATGGCTGTCAGGAGCGTTTTACTTTGTTGTTTTTGCTAAAAGTAAATCGCATAAGAGGAAAGACGGTATTAGGTTTTAGAGAAAGAGTTTAAATTTTTCTTTAATATTTCAATTTCTTCTTTTAGTTGTTTTAACTGAATATCCTTTTCTTCAAGTTGAGACTTGCTCTCTTCCATCTGAAGCCTGCTCTCTTCCAACTCGTGCGTACTCTCCTCCAGTTCCTTCTTCTTCCGGTTTATCTCCTCCTGCATCTCATCTATCATATACCGGGTCGTATTCCTGTCCATCTCCAACAGTTCTTTTGAAAATAATCCCATAACATCCTCCACATTCCGGCAGATTTCATAAATCTGCCCATACAACTCCCCAAACTCAGGGTATTTCTCTATCAGTTCCAATATGACCGAAGGGGCGTCCATAGATAGAAATGCAAGCCACGCCTCAAGTTTACTATTAATAGAATTATTTTGCACGCTTTTCCGAAATATGTCAAGGGGAATGAAGAAATATTTCTGTAGCAGTTCCATCTGAAGTCCGGAATCGGATTTTTGCTCAAACCGATGGATATATGTACCTGGAAACTCTTGGAATTCACGGGGACTTTTGTCGAATATGACAATAGTATAGACATTCTTAATCTGATTATAGACAAATTCTTTTTTCTGCCTGCCCCTGACCCTTTTGTACTGGCGGAGCAGTAAATCTGAAGAATAGCAGGCGCTCCGTTCTCCCGGAAACCGGTAGCCGACTTTCTGGATTTCCACGTTGGCAATGCTGCCGTCTTCTAACATTACCACAATATCCATAATCAAAAGGGAGCTTTCATCGGCAACCCTGGCAGAATCATTTGACAGGACGGAAAGGATTCTGACTTTTTCCAAAAGAAGCAGGGAAAGAAATTCCTCCAGCCGCTCCGGCGTGGCATCCGGGTCCATGATTTCCTTGAAAAATCCGTCATAGAGCATTTTCACACCTTTGGCTCCGGAACAAAAATCCAGGAATTCTTTTTGTCTTTCCCTGCTCCACTGTTCAAAGGTATCCGTCAGGTCGGGACGGGCATAAATCTCGCCGAGCACCTCCTCCCTTGTCCGAATCATGGGAAAGCAGCTCTGCAGTCTGTTTTTCATGCACATAGGCATAGTCCTCCTTATGTAGTTTATTTGTTTTCAAATCGGGATAAGCGCTTCGAAAGAAGCCCGAAATGTGATGCCAAAAGGCATCCATAGAACGACGGTAGAAAACCGTCTGTTTCAGATGGTTACTAAAATAACATAAACTACGGGGAAATGCAAGCACTATTGCAATACACTCCCCCATTTCCTATATTCACAAATATTCCATTGCCCTTTCAAAAAATTTTTCTTCCTCCTCTTTATCCGAATCATCCATAAAATGATAGGAAATCCGCATCCCGTCTTTCATGGTTGCAACTCCTACAACGTACCTTGCATACGATACAACCGGAGGAATAAACAACAGTTCTTTTACCCCATAATCTCCATAAGTATCCGGAATATCCAGCCTGCCCAGGTTGGTAACTCCCAGTTCCCTGCTTTTTTTCCCTTTATATTCCATAACCTCCGCCAGCTTCAGACTTGTCCTGTTTTGGCACAAATCATAAGCGGCAAACAATACCGAATCCAGTAAAGACGGCTCAAAAAGAGATAAAAACCTTAAAATAAACCAGCGCATGACCGGACGGTCCAGCTTCCTATGCACCTTCTTATGAACAATTCTAGCATTTTCCTCAAAAGACAGCCGGGGAGAATAATGATAATCCACACTGATTCCCGATGCCTGATTGGACATAGCGCGGTTATGGTTCTTCCGTATATCCACAGCCATTCCGATACATCCATTTCCGGGATTTGCTCCCAAAAAGGCGGTTGCAATAAAGCTGTTGACAGAAACTCCTGCTGCCTTTGCCTTTTTTCGGATTACATTTACCTCTTCCGCCGTAAAACTCCTGTAAATAATATTGGAACTTCTGGTCTCCCAGTATGTCTTGTGAATCTTTTCATAATCTTCCCAATTAAAATTACATGCGTTTTTATTCCATCTTCTATTAAAGCGCTTTGCATATAATTTATAGAAAAAGGGCAATTCGGAATTGTGGGGAAACGAATCATCGGTTATCAAATTCATTGGTTTAAACACAAGCTTTTCCCCTGCCAACGCCCGCATAGTATCTTCTAAAAAATATACAATAGATTTTCCATCTCCTGTCAAATGATGCGCCATAATAAAAAGTCCTGTTTCCTGACCGGATGAAATCACAAAAACCCGCATCATCTCTCCTTCATAAATGCGAAATGCCTGCTTTTCATTTTCAATAACAAGTGTTTTCCATTCCTTTTCTGTAACAAAGACGCCGCATCCGCTTTCTTCCATCCTTTCATAGCGGGCGCTGCCGTCCTCTTCTAAAACAATTTTGGACATTGTGGATTCGTTTGCATAAAAGGCAGCTTTTACAGCCTTTACCAGATCATCGGTTTTAGGATTTCCTGTAACTTTTACATAGAACTGAATATAAATATTGGGATCAAACAAATCCACTCTTTCAGTATATATGAAATTTTTCTCTTTATTTTCCTGCATACCCATATTTTCGGATTCCTTTCAACCAAATATTCATCGCCGTTCTTTCCGGAAACAGTTTTGTAAACAAATGCTCCCATTTCACATAGAGAGAACATACTGATAAATCCTTTCCTCTTTCCCCATCCTTTAATGCCTGCTTCACAACTGCCGAAGGAGATACAACGCCCGGGAATTTTACCTTTTTCCCATTTATTTCCTTCATTAACAGTTCTGTATCCACCCAGCCGGGACAGACTGCTGTCACGCTGATTCCCTTCCCTTTCAGTTCCATATTCAGCGCGCGGGAATAATACCTCACAAACACCTTGGATGCGGCATATAAATTCAGATATGGCATGGGCTGAAAGGATGCCGCCGAAGAAATATTTAAAATCCTGCTCCCCTGCTCCATATAAGGAAGACACATTGTACACAGTACCACAACCGTACTGCAGTTCAGTCTGATGCTTTCTTCTATCTCTTTTGTTTGAAAATCGCCATAAACGCCCATTTTAGCCGTTCCCGCATTGTTTATCAACCAAACAACAGTGGGATTTTCTTTTTCCAGCAGTTCTCTTATAGAATTTACTTCTGTAACAGCAGAAAGGTCTTTTGAAACAGGAATGACTTTTTCTCCGAATTCCTTTTTTAATATACCAAGCTTCTCCTTATTTCTGGCAACTGCCCATATCTCATCTATTTCTTTTGCCAAGAGCTGCTTCACAAATTCTTTTCCGATTCCCTGGCTGGCACCCGTTACAATTGCAATTCTTTTTTTCATTTTATCCTCCACAGCCTAACCAAATCTTCACAGCTAACCAAATCATTTACCGGATGCACACAGGCTTATGCCCGCCTGCACCCGTATCCTTCTTCATATTACTTTAGGATGGTCCTCTCCAAATCCTCTGCACTTATCATCTCA
>CAZZHJ010000210.1:0-3537 GCA_964653815.1 uncultured Lachnospiraceae bacterium | reverse complement strand
TTGGCATATATATCCAAAGCAGTAACAGGAATTTATGAAAGGATATGAGGTGTATGATGAAGAATGACAGTGCATTGTTTTATACCTGCAGCCTGATAGAGTATATCGGGCGTGAACAGAAGCAGAAACGCAGTGTGGTTGTCCAGACATTGGGGATGGATGTTTTAAAGAGGATTTACCGCTATGCAGATGTATTCCATTGTGAAGTGATTGCGAAAGTGGCAGATGATTTTATAGGAATGTGCGGCATTGAAGCGGGAGATTATGACAATGTCTCAAAATGTAAGTACAGGGTGCCGGATTATTGGACAATCGGGGAGGTATACAAGCGCCTGATCGAGGATGTTGCACAGGGGGATATTATTGATGCCCTTATGGAGGTCTATAATTCATGGATTAGTGAGAGTGTTTCAAACTATAATTCAGATTTTTACTATCAGCCGAGGGATTATATCAGGGAGTGTTATCTGGCAGGGGAGGTTCTCTAAAGGCCGCCGGCTTCACTGAAAAGATTCAGGGGATGATGGAGGTATATGTGCAATCACGTATAGGAGGGGCAGAACCTCCTTTTTTGTTGCTGTAGAATATAAACGAGTCATGCAGGATATTTTTATCCTGCTGTTTTTATTTATTCCCGCGAAGCAACGAGCCAAGTGCGAGCTTGCAAGGAACTGAAAGTTCCTTTGAATTTGGCGACTGCCGCGAGGGTCAAATACCCCGCTGCTCTGCAGCGTATCTTGTTTGATGCCCCGTTGCTTGCAGTGGGGTATTTGACTTGGCAATTTAAGCAGTCTTTGCGTTTTTGCTGTCCCGTGGAAAAGCAGTACAGACCTCTTTTTCCTTAAAAAATTTGAATTTTCTGAAAAAACTTTTTTAGCGGGACATCCTCCTGTCTGCAGCGGATGCTACAATTAGGAAAAGAAGGGGGACAGAAGCATGGGGACTGGTGCATGGGGCAAACTGCCCTCTGCATGGGAGAACTTATCCATCAGTGGCAGCAAAGGAGATTCTTCCTGGAGATGGTCTGCGTTGCGGGGGGATGCCTGGAGAAGAAACAAACAGGAAGGGGGGATTATTTTAAGTGCGCTGCAAGCGCAACAAAAGGAAACAGAAAACGGTTATAGTGTAAGCAATATTTATTCTTTGATTTGAAATGGAGGTTAAGAAAATGAAACAAAAAATCATAACAGTTACAGTTCTGGCCTGCTTTTTCCTTATGGCAGGATTAGCTTTTTCTTCCCAAAAGGCGGAAGCATTGACCAAATCGCAGGTAAAGACCAGGATAACCAGCTTAAATAAGGAAATAAAGAAGCTGGAGAAGGAAAAGAAGCAGGCGCTGGCAGCGGAAAAGAAGCAGAAAAAGGGGACGACCGAGCTGTTTGGGACGGTAATTTCACACAGCCCCTTTGTGATGAAGAACACACTGAGCCAGTCCTATTACTGGATAGAGAACGGTGAAAATATGAGCACAATCCTTAATATAACAACAGGCAATGTAAAGCTGACCGGGAAGTACAGGGAATATGAGGGTATTACCTGCAGGGTGGCAAGGGCGGTAAAGGTGTCCGGCCGGTCTTCCACGATTAAAACGAAAATCAAAAAGAAAAAGAAAGCGTTGAAAGACTACCGGAACAGTTTAAAAGATACCATTGTTTTCACCAAAAGCAATCCGAAAGCTACGGTAGGAAGCTCCAAGAAGCTGCCGTGGCACTGGAAGTATTCGGGAAAATATAATGTGGCTAAATGGAAGTCATCGGACACCGGCATTGTGACAGTGAACCGGGATGGGGAAGTTACGGGAAAAAAGCAGGGAACAGCCACAATATCAGTTACCACATCCCTGTCCCAGAAGACAGCACAATGTACGGTGACTGTCGGCAGGGGAACATTAAAGATATATTATTCTTATGAAGATGACGATATCGGGGATGTGGTGGAGGATGTTGAACTGGCAGAGGGAGGCGTCATCCATGCGGATGCCCTGGGGATGACGTACTACCTTGACTGCAGGTTTGATTCAAAATCCCTTCAGCATGCGGACAGTTACGAAAGTTCCAATCCTTCTGTGGCAACAGTGGACTCCCGCAGCTGGATTAAAACGGCAGGCGTCGGGGAGACAACGGTTACTGTTTCCTATAAGGGAGTCAGTGTTTCCTTTAAAGTCAAGGTTGATACATCCATTGCGCTGTTTTACGTAAATGGTGATGAAAACAGGCAGATACAGGATAATGCTGCTTACCGGCTGAGCAAAGGTGGCTGGATAAGTATCTTTGTGGGCAGGTATAATGCCACAGAAAGTTTTCTGGGGACTGCCAGGTGTACCAGTTCAGATGAATCGGTAGTGCAAGTGGGTTCTTCGTTTAACATGGAGGACGAAGGATATATTAAGGGCGTGAATCCGGGAACGGCTACGGTTACTGTGGAATGCTGTAATGTAACCATATCATTTAATGTCGTTGTGGAAGATGCGTCTGACAGTGGCTATGATTATGGCAGTGACTGGTAATTTAAGTGTCCATGGAATGTTACATACAGGGAAGCCTTCCGTGGGAAAGAAATTCCATGGACGCTTTCTTGCTTAAACAAGGCAGGATACCATTATGGTATTCTGCTGTTTTACACTAAGGGGCAGAAAAACCTGCCCGGTATAATTTATGGAATGCCTGCCAAAACGCAGCAGGGCGGCAGCAAAATTTTGCAGAAATTTTTGCCGGGGAATACACTGGTGCTCCCCATTTTTAAACAGGAGGTAAAGAGCATGGATGAATTATTAGGGAAAATTTTCAGGGAAATCATTTATTTTGAAAAGGATACGGTACAGATGGAGAAGAAAGTGGTTAAGGAAGTGGACGGGCTGCTGGCATCATGCCGGATGGCACCGGATGGGGAACAGAGGGAGAAGCTGCAGTCCCTGGTGTATGAGGCTGTCCATATTGCTGAAGCGGAAAGCTTCTGGCTGGGGGCGCGGTATGTATTAAAGGTGTTAAGGAAACTGGCAGCGGATTAGAGGATATCCATAATCCGGCAGAGTTTTACTTTTTTTTCAGTATCATAAAACTTTAACTTCTCCATAATCTGTTCATCAATGGACGGCGCATCTGTCCCTGTAGCTTCATAAGTGTACTCGCCGTCCAGAAAACAGTCAACGCTGCACTGCAGGATGTTGGCAATCCGGACAAGGGCGGTCAGGGACGGGTGTGCCCTGCCGCATTCAATGTTGCTGATGTGGGAGGCGTTTACATCCAGAATCCCTGCAATGTATTCCTGTGTAATGCCAAGCGCTTTCCTGCGGCTTCTGATTTTACTGCCTATCGTGACAAAATCCATGAAACTTCCTCCTTATGCAGTTGTAATATTTTTTTAATTTTAAGGATACTTTTCTTTTATGGTAAGAAGTTAAAAGAAAATAATATTAGCTATTACTAATGTTATGTGCTATAATAGTCCAGTGGGGTAAGGCAGTTTTTTTCTGCAAGGAAGATTATTAATTTTTTTGAAAAACTTTTTTGGTGGGACATACCTCTGTCTGTGTGGGAT
>CAZZHJ010000209.1:0-3603 GCA_964653815.1 uncultured Lachnospiraceae bacterium | reverse complement strand
TGGGAGACTCCAGATTGGAGATTAGGACCGCAGGAGTTTTCAGGTTGATGTCATTGACGATAAAATCATCATCATGTTCCAGTTCATCTATTGCCAGCTTACCCGCAATCAATAAGTCCTCCTGAAAAGACTTAAGTTCTTCTTCCATCTTTTTCAGGTGGTCTTCCGTCTGACTGAGCAAATAGACCTTCTTCCTCTGCCGTACCAATTTTTTGAGAAACTCGGCAATGAATTCTCCATTTTCCACATCGTGGATCCTGCTGCGGTAATTAATGTCCGCGGCATGAAGAATGTCTGCATCTGCGGCCACAGTCATATCCAGACTGTTCATCCAGTTTTTAATTTCCGGGGAATCCTGCGCCTTGATCAAGCCTTTCATGGTAATCAGAGCAATCGTGCTGACTTTTCCATCGCGAAAGAACTCCTCCACCTTTTTCATGGATTCACGAAGGGTTAAATCCCGCAGCGAGATTCCCAGAACTTCCATTTTTCTCATAGGTTCACCTTACCCATACATTACAGCTTATGACAGCATACCGGCTATTCCATCAGAGCAGGAATTACCAGCTGTGAAATCATATAAAGCAGGCTGAGTATTACCGACACTACCAGTGACACTGTCCAGAGAGACTGCTTCTTTTGCCCCAAAGCCTCTCCCTGCCGCTTTTTGAATATACCCAAAAATTCTTTTTGTCTGTTTTCTATAACTACCATACCATATAAAAGCAGTCCTGCCAACGCCGTAGTCACCAAAGCAATACCGCCCACTACAACAACGGCAATCAGAATAAACTGCTGGTAAGTCACACCCAGCTGGGCCAGACTTTCGTTCATAATATCCTGTGAATCTTTTCCCGTACCCGCCATCTGGTTTTGCTGAATCAGCATAAGGACAACATTGTACGTATTGATACAGCCATGGAATATCATACTGCTGGCAATACTCCCTGTAGCTTCTATTAAAAGCACTGCCAAAATACCCACTACAATAGCATAACTCATCTGATTAAAATTCAAATGCATCAGTCCAAACAGAAACGAGGACATAAACATTGCCGCCAGCACTCTGCCCGTTCCTTTGTAGCTGTGGTAAAAAACTCCCCTGTACAAAAATTCTTCATTCATGGGGCCCAGAATTCCCACTATCAGAACAATAAGCCATCCAGGGGTTCCTGCCAGAAGCCCTACAATCTGGTTGGCCTTATTATCCACAAACAACAAGGAAACCATATTGACCACCATTATCAAAGGCATACAAAATCCTGTATAGAGAATACACATTAAAGGGGTAACGGGATGAATCCTTTTATGGGAAATAAAGCCCGGCCCTGTCTTTGTCACAACCAGAAAAACCAGCGCCGGCAAAAGCATAATCAGCTGGCTCAATATCAGAGATACAATGGTACTCATTGTAATCCCCGTTACCACTAATAGCACAATGACCGCCGCCTCTACGATCAGTGATACCAGAAAAAGGCGGTTTACCTCTTTTGTCTTCATATTCTCATCAACCGTTCATCATTAAATTTAACAATTTATTTATATCTTCAGGTTCATAGGCAGACAGCTCTACTCTTCCTTCTATCATTATCTATATACATCTTGATTATATAGCAAACAGCTGAAAAAGCAACTATTTTTCAACCAAACGAATTTCCCTGTCGCCGATTTCAATCTTTTTTTGTTTATACAAACGGCCAATTGCCCGCTTATATTCATTTTTGCTCATATCAAAAGCAGCTCTGATTTCTTCCGGCGAAGATTTGTCTCCCAAAGGAAGAAAACCGTTTTCTTCCTTTAACCGGGCAAGAATCCTTTCCCCGTCCACATCCATCTGAATATACGCCTTCTGCCGAAGGCTCAAATCCAGTTTGCCGTCTTCTTTTACGGCCGTTACGCGGGCTGTCACAACGTCTCCCGGCTGCACGCCGTTCCATGGCTCTTTCGCTGGAATCATTCCCTGATATTTATCATCCACCGCCACATATGCGCCAAAGCCTTTGGCAAGCTCATAAACCGTGCCGGTTACCATATCGTCCTTTTGATAGCCTTCTGCAATTTCCAAATAAGGATACAGCTTCATGGTGGCAGCCAGCCTTTTGCTTTTATCTATATAGAGGGCAGCCAGAATCCTGTCGCCTGCTTTTACAGGTTTGGTCTGTTCCTTAAAAGGCAGAAATAAATCCCTTTCCAGCCCCCAAGAAAGGAAAGCCCCTATCTTGGATACCTGCGCCACTTCCATGGACGCAATCTGTCCCAGGGTAACCAGAGGCTCATTGACCGTTGCAATTAAACGGTCTTTGGAATCCTTGTATAAGAAGACCTCCAGAGAATCCCCTACATCAAATTCCTCCGGTACCTGCTTTGCGGGCAGCAATACCGTTTCTGCATCCGCAGCATTTTCTGTTTTAGATGGCATGTGTTCTGCCAGGTATACCCCGAAATCAACTTTTTTTATAATGCTTAAGCGTTGCTTTTTTCCTAATTCCAACATATTCCTTTAACCTCACATACGTGAAAATTCCACGTTACAATATACTGCACCTTCTTCATTCTGCAGGCTGACGCCTGTCTTTTCCCCATTTTCAAACAAAACCGGATACATCTTTGTCCCGAGGACTGCCTGCATTTTGTATTCCGCCCTAAGCTGCCCTATAGAAAAATCATCCGGCAGATAATCCATGGCAATCCTTACATACTGTCCGTTATTTACGTGAAGGTTGGTATCCAGATGATGTGACATGACGGTTACGGGAGAGCCGGGGATGCCGTCTCCTTCAAAACGGATTTTTCTGTCGGCATATTCCATTTCCCTCTGGGGGGATAGAGTATATTTCTCTAACATTTCCGGCGTGGGCTTTGCAGGTTTGCCGCTGGTATGTATAAGGCTCCAGACAGAATTGGCTACTGCTATTTCTTCTCCCTTTTCATCCAGCATCCAGAAATTACGGAAGCCGATAAAGCCTTTGAAGGCGTAGGGGGCTGTCCCTATGGTGACGGTTTCGCATAGGCCGGGGTAGCGGTTGACTACAATCTGCCAGGATGTAAGCGCCCAGATTAGTTCTCTTTCTTTTAGGTAGGTTACACCCAGGTTTAACTCTTCTGAATGAAAAATGGAACAATCCTGGAAGTAGTCTAAAAGGGCCGGGAGGCTGAGACTGCCCTGGCTGTCTAACTGGCTGTAACGGATTTTGGTTTGAAATTGGTACATGATCTTCTTCCTCTGCTCCATCGGGTGCGGGTATTGAAAAAAATGCATCTGATGGTTATATTAATTGTTTCTGGGGGAGTGTGCCACGCTGCCCTGCGGGGGCGTGGCGGGGGAGCGGAGAGCTACAATGTTTTGAAAGGGGCATTGGGGTCTCACTACTCCGCCGGGCGCGAGCATCGCCCCACTCAGGCAATGAAATTGCCTGAGTGATGCGATGCTCGCCGAATGAAAATAGTTGCCTCATAGCAATTGTGCAAGCACATTGCTATGTTGCTACTATTTTCGCCCGGCTCACTATTCGCACAAAAAAACCTGACGAACACAGCTTTCATCAGGCTTTTAACTGGGCTACAAGGATTCGAACCTTGAAATGACGGAGTCAGAGTCCGTTG
>CAZZHJ010000208.1:0-3608 GCA_964653815.1 uncultured Lachnospiraceae bacterium | reverse complement strand
TGATTGCGGGACTTGCAACCGGTATTTTTCATGTATTTATGGGAATTCCGGCAACAATTTTATATAACATGGTTTCCGGTATTATTCGGTCTTTAGGCGACAGTATTATGCCGCTGGTATTTTTAGTCATATCATCTCTGTCTAATATTGTGCTGGATGTAGTTTTTATCCGGCAATTCGGCGTTGCGGGTGCGGCTCTGGCAACCGTGATTGCCCAGGGAGTGTCAGGAATTATCAGTCTGATTTATCTGGTAAAAAAATATGATATTCTGAGAATGACCAAAGAAGAGAAAAGCTTTGACCTTGAATGTATCAGGATACTCTGCGGCATGGGAGTTCCCATGGGTTTACAGTATTCCGTTACCGCAATCGGAAGCGTTATTTTACAGTCTGCGGTAAATACTCTGGGTTCCGATGCTGTGGCATCTGTTACGGCGGCAATTAAAATCTGCATGTTTTTGTGCTGTCCTTTTGATGCCATGGGTTCCACTATGGCAACCTATGGGGGACAAAATATCGGAGCGGGACTGCTTAACAGAATCCATGAAGGCATCAAAGCGTGTTCCATACTGGGTGTGGTTTATTCCCTGCTTTGCCTGATCGTGGTATTGCTTTTCGGGAAGGATTTATCCCTGCTTTTTGTTTCGGCTGATGAGACGGCCATTATCGAAAGAATCCATTATTTTTTGGTGGTAAATGCGGTGTTTTATATTCCTCTGGCATTTGTAAATATTGTGAGATTTATGATACAGGGGTTAGGTTATCCTAATTTTGCCATTCTTGCAGGGGTTTGTGAGATGGCGGCAAGGGGAATCATGGGATTTGCATTTGTTCCTCTGTTTGGATTTGCTGCTGCAAGCTTTGCCAGTCCGGCGGCATGGATATGCGCTGACTGTTTTTTGATTCCGGCTTATTTCCATGTGATGAAAAAACTGAAGAAACAATTGGAAACCAGCGAAAACGTTATGAATCCGGCTAATATGGAGTGTGAAGAAGAGCATACTGAAAGAAAATGACATTGGCATAGAAACAAAAAAACTCTTACATCATAGGAGAGAATGCATGAAGGAAATCAGGATTTTGGTAGTATTTACGGGAGGTACTATTGGAAGTGCCCCTGACTCGGGGATGCTTCGCCCGGCAGGGGAAAGCGCCAGAAGGCTTCTGCTTACCCGCTTTGCGGATGAAAAACAAAAGCTTTTTGAAGAACGTTTTGGACGGGAAATATCTTTTGATACTGCCTGTCCTTATGAAATTTTAAGTGAAAATCTGAATGGAAGCCATCTGGAAAGGTTAGAGGCGTGCATTTTGGAAAAGGGTGTAGAAAATTATGAAGGCATTGTGGTGACTATGGGAACGGATACACTTGCCTATTCTTCTGCAGCTATGGGGTATGCCTTTGCAAACTTGCAGATACCAATGGTTATGGTGTCCGCCAACTATCCTCTGTCAGATGAAAGAAGCAACGGCTTTTCAAATTTTGAAGGGGCGTTGCTTTTGATTCTTTCCGGAGGGCACAAGGGAGTATTCTGCTCTTATGATAACGGCGACGGACATTTTATTCATTATGCTACAAGGCTTCTGCCCCAGATGAATTATAGCCATCTTGTGGAAAGTGTTATGGGCAGAGTTTACGGAAGGGTAGAGGGCATGACGGTAAAGGTAAATGGAGTTGATACAAAACCAAATGGAATTGCGGAAAGAGAAGAACTGGTAGGAGTAGAAGCGGGAAATGTCTTAAGCCTTTCGTGTAAAAATCTGTCCGGGAAACAGCCTGCATTTATCAGGCCTTACCCGGGAATTGTTTATAGCGTGCCAAAGGATTGCTGCGGCATTCTGCTGGATACTTATCATTCCGGTACACTTCCTGTAATGGGAGACAGCTTTCGGGATTTTATGAAAGAGGCCGGGAAACGGAATATTCCGGTGTTTGCTGCAGGTGTTCCGGAGGGAATGACATATGAGACGGTGGGACAGATGAAAGAAGCGGGAGTAATTGTGTTACCGCCTGCATCTCCTGCGGCAATGTATATGAAGCTGTGGATGGCGGCAGAAACGGGAATGGATTTAAGGCAGATTTTGTTTTGCTTCATAGGGCATGATTTGCTTCCAGCAATGTTATGATGATGTAAGGAAAGATGAATGGGTAATATTATGACCGGAAAAAGATATTATACTTTGAAAAAATGTATTTTGACATTTATAATGCTTGCGGCAGGAATTGTTACTGCTTGTGGACGGGAAGAGTCAGAGCCTAAAGAAAATAAAGAGAATGAAGTGCCGGAAATTGTTACAGAGTATCCGGAGGAAAATATAGTTACTACTGATAGCGATGCCGATAATGGAGACGACGCAGATATAACGAGGGATGAAGATGCATCCACAGATACCGGGGCAGATGCTGCAAAGGAAGAGGAATTGAAAAAAAGATTCGGGGAAAACTGTATAGCCGGACAGACTTTTGAGGTTATGCTGAGTGAGTACAACGAAAAGGTCTGGTTTGTTCCCTTTTATCCTTCGGAGGAAGAACCGGAGTTTTTTACCATACAGATTATCCGGGATGGGGAAGTTCTTTCGCAAAACCGTGTTTATGCTCCGGAAAATTTGGAAGGACAGGCATTTAGCAGTCTGGATGTCGTATCATTTTTTGATGCGAATTATGATAGCAATACGGATATTATATTGATTGCAACCTATGGGACTACAAGCTTTACAGAAGTTTACTATGGCTTTGATTCTGACGCGGAGGATTATGAAAGGCATTTTAGCGGGTCATACCGGTTATCTGAAACGATATCGGAACAGGTGGATATTTTGTCAATCCCGCAGATTCGCAGCTTCTTAACAGAGGGAAAAGAGAACGGTAAATTTTCCGGTTATGAAGAAGCATATGAGGCCGTAAGTAGGATTTGTGAACTGGAAAGCGGAGGGGAGATGCAATACGGCCTGATTTATTTTGATGATGATGACGTTCCCGAATTGGTTGCCGGTGTCAGAGGTTATTATACAAGTCTGTACACATATCATGATGGGACACTATACAGGGTTATGGACCGCTGGCCTTATGGGGCTATGGGAAATGTAGGTTATGAATATTCTCCAAAGAAAAACAGTCTGAGAAATTATAATAACGATTATGCAGGAGCAATTATGTACACCACGTACATGACTATAGGAAAAGGGTATTCTATGGATATGGTTGTACAGATTGTGCTCTATAATTTTGATGACGCCAATCAAAACGGACAGCCCGATGAGGATGAAAGGGATTCCATGGGACTTTATGGTGTAAAGTATATTAACGGGGTGGAAGTTTCGGATGAAGAATGTGCATCTTATGACTTGGGCGGTTATGAATATATAAAAGTTACTATGAACCGGGAGGAGTTGAAAGAAGCGTTGGGGTGGAAATAAGTAAAATTCCAGACGGAGTCTATGAAGAATTCAAAAACTATAAATAGTTGACTCATATATATTAATGTGATAATATTCTGTAAAAGCATATGTTTCAAATTTTATTCTAATTAAAATTCTAAGATTTTTCTAAGCCCTTAGGGGCATCGAAACGACTCGTGCTTTTATTCCAACAAACAAGTGAATAGGGCAGG
>CAZZHJ010000207.1:0-3648 GCA_964653815.1 uncultured Lachnospiraceae bacterium | reverse complement strand
GACAAAGTGCAGCTCATCGGCTTCGGCACTTTCGCTGTAGTAGAGAAACCAGCTCCCCTTTTCTCGGAAATATCCATGCCGCCTACAACCTTCAAACGGGCTACAATAGCCGGCAGCAGCTTGATATTGTATGTGATCCTCTCATGAAGGGCCCCGTCAATACGGTATCTGATGCGGACCTTCTTCTCAAGGGCCTCAATATGAATATCGGAAGTCCTCTGTCTTACCGCCTGTTCAATCATGCTGTTTACCAGCTGTACGATAGGAGAATTATTAACGTCATCGTTAATCATCTTGTCCATTTCGTCTTCTTCGAACAGATCGCTTCGTTCCTGCTCGTAATCGCTGGCTGCTTTTATGGCTTCGGCATTGCCGTAATACTTATCAATGGCCACCATGATTTCCTGCGGCGTCGCAACCATGGGATCAATCATACGGTTGGTAATCATGGACAAATCGTCAATTGCCAACATATCCAGCGGGTCCGCCATGGCAACTCTGATAATATTCACATTCCTGTCATCATAGCAATAAGGGATGGCTGTGTACTTCTTTAAAATGTCCACGTCAAACAAGGAAATCAAATCTTCCGGTATCCTGGTGTCCTGCAGATTAGCCCTGTCTATATGCATCTGGTGGCACAAAGCATCCGCCATAATGTCATCTGTAACAAAACCTTCTGTTACCAGAATCTCGCCCAGACGTTTCTTCTTCTCTTTTTGTAACTCCAATGCCTGTTCGATTTGTTCAGGAGTAATAACTCCTTCCAATAAGAGGATATCACCAATCCTCATTTTTCTTCTACCTGATAAGCTCATATACCGATACCCCTTCGTTGTGTCACTTTCAAGTTGCGAATAACGCCATTTCTTTAACTAATTGTAAATTTTTAATTAAATTTTTCTTAAAGAAAGACGCACCACGCCCTAATATTAAATTTATGTAAACATTTTATCACGTAAAATTGACAAACACAAGAACTTTAGTTCATATTTAACCATCATAATTGCACAAGATTTTCCTCTTGTTTTAATGCATTTTGACGAATTTTTTACAAAGAATATACTTTTTTTCTGTAAAAACTGCCTTTTGATTCTACCAGATTTTGGCACTCAAGAGTTGCCAGAACCGTCAATACTTCCTGTATCGTTACATCATCTTCCAGTTTGTCCCAGATATCCTCCGCCGGACAGTACTGGATATCCAACGCCGCAAATACAGCCGCCTCTAAAGTGCCAGCTTTTATCATGTTTCCTGCCAAAGCTTTCCGTTCCTGCAGATTCTCTCTTTCTTTTTTTCTTTTGCATGAATGCCCTACGCTGATTTCCTCTACAAAAGCTTCCATGTCATAAATGATTCCCGCCCCCTGGGACACCAGCCTGTTACACCCGTAACTGAGCGCGTCGCCTATTCTGCCGGGCACCACATAGACGTCCTTCCCCTGTTCAAGGGCATCGGAAACCGTAATGAAGGTTCCACTTTTTTCCCTGGCTTCCACCACTACCAGCAAATCCGAAATGCCGCTGATAATACGGTTCCTCATAGGAAAATAATTTGCTTCAGGCTTTGTCCCCGGCAAAAACTCGCTGATAATTCCGCCGCCCTTTTCTCCTGCTGCAAGCCGCTCATAAAGATCCCTGTTTTCCCGGGGATAGCAGATATCCACGCCGCATCCTAAGATTCCGAAGGAAGCGCCCCCGTTTTCCACTGCGCCCCTCTGGCTAAACCCGTCCACACCTGCCGCAAGCCCGCTTACCACCTGGACGCCGCTTTCCGCCAGGTTTTTTCCAAGTGCCTTTGCCACGGCATGTCCGTAGGGAGAGCATTTTCTGGCGCCTACCACAGCCACGGCAAGCCCATTTTCATCAGGGAGCTTTCCTTTTACAAACAATCCCGAAGGCGCCCCTTCTGTCCTCTTCAGCCTGCCGGGATATCCCGCAAGGTATTTTGGTACATACCATATTTTATTATGCAGAAGCTTTTCGTATGCTTCTTTTATATCCCAGTTCTTCTTTCTGGCTTCAAAAGACAGCTTTTGTTTTTCGCTAAGCCCCCACCTGCCTCCCTTCCTGTAAATTTCTTCATAGGCCCCATAATTTTCGTACAGCCTCTCTGTTGTCCTGATGCCAATGCCCTGTACATTTTCCAGGAAATATGCATAGGCGCACTCTTTGTGCCACGCTTCATTTGTTTCTTTCATTTATTTTTTCTTCCTTTGCTCTTGTTTCCTTTCCCCATATCCGGTTTCAGCCTGCATATCCGTTTCCCGGTTCATGCATCCAGCATGCCTCGGTAGGATACGGCTTCCAGCACATGTTTCTCTTCTATTTTTTCACTCTCATCCAAATCTGCAATGGTCCTTGCCACCCTTAAAAGCCGATGGTATCCCCTGATACTTAAGTCCCTTGCCGTATAATACCGTTCTATGGCTTTCTCCGCCCCTTTATCCGTCATGACAAGTTCAGCTATCCGTGCTGCCGGAATTCTTCCGTTAAAAACATTCCCTCCGTTTCTGTCTAACTGCATTTTCCGTGCCTTTATTACCCGTTCCCTGACAATCCGGCTGTTTTCCCCTTTTTGTTTCCTGCCTATCTGTCCATAGGGATTTCTCACAACTCCCACACACAGGTCAAAACGATTTAGAAGAGGACCTGAAATACTTTTTACATATCGCTTTACCTCTTTTTCACTGCACCTGCAGCGGTTTACGTCCGGAAAGTATCCGCAGGGGCAGGGATTCATTGCCGCAACCAGCATAAAATCGCAGGGATAAGTATAACTCCCACTCTTTCTTGCAATGGTTATCCGTCCTTCTTCCAAAGGCTGTCTGAGCATGTCCAGTGTCTGCCGTTTAAATTCTGGCAGTTCGTCCAGAAACAGCACACCGTGATTGGCAAGGGAAATCACGCCCGGCTTAGGCATGCTGCCACCGCCTACAAAAGCCTGGGGTGTAATGGTATGATGAGGACTTTGAAAGGGCCTTTCCCTTACAAAGCACATTTCTTCATTCAACAGACCTGCAACACTGTAAATCCCCGATGTGTCAAGCATCTCTTTTTCACTCATGGGCGGCAGGATTTTAGACATGGCAAGGGCCAGCATGGATTTTCCCGTGCCGGGAGGTCCTGAAAGGAGGAGATTATGAAAGCCTGCTGCAGCAATCTCTCCCGCCCGCTTTGCCATACCCTGTCCCATAATATCTTCAAAATCCGGCGCTTCCATGTGTGCGGGGCATTCATTTTGCCCCTGCTTTCTTTTTCCTCGTCTTTTCCTTCCGGCCTTTTTCAAAAGCTCCGGATAATTCATAAGTTCTTCAAATTCCTTTATACCGATTATCTTCAAGCCTTCTATGCATTCTCCTTCTCTTCTGTTGCACTCCGGTATCAGACAGATTTTGACTCCTTTTTCTTTTGCCGCAAGAAGAATGGGCAGAATCCCCCTGACTCCCCGAACGCTTCCCTCCAATCCCAATTCTCCCACAGCTAAAATTTTTTCCTTTTCCGGCAGTACCGGCACGCCCATGGATTTCAAAACCCCTATAGCTATGGGAAGGTCGAAAGCGGAACCGCCTTTCCTGATTCCTGCCGGGGAAAGATTGATGGTAAAGCGTTTGGGCGGTATGTCATATCCCGCATTTTTCAATGCCAC
>CAZZHJ010000206.1:0-3705 GCA_964653815.1 uncultured Lachnospiraceae bacterium | reverse complement strand
ACAGGCAGATTCTGACAAGCTATACGGCAGGAGAAAATGGAAAAAGTTTGACGGGTTGATTATTACCGGCGCACCTGTGGCACACATGGAATATGAGGAGGTGGATTACTGGGAGGAACTTGTGGAAGTCATGGAGTGGTCCAAAACCAACGTAACCTCCACTTTTCATATCTGCTGGGGTGCCCAGGCAGGTCTTTACTATCATTACGGTTTGCGGAAGAGGATGTTATCCCAAAAGGTATTTGGCGTGTTTGAACATAAGGTAATGAACAGAAAAGTGCCTATTGTTAGAGGCTTTGATGATTATTTTATGGCTCCCCACAGCCGCCACACGGAGGTATCTGCAGAGGATATACATAATTGCAATGACCTGATTGTTTTGGCAGAATCTGAGGAAGCGGGTGTCTACCTTGTCATGGCAGGATTTGGAAAGCAGTTTTTTGTTATGGGGCATTCTGAATATGACAGATTTACACTTCGTGATGAATATTTCAGGGACCTGGATAAAGGGCTCCAAATAGAAATTCCGAAGAATTATTTTCCGAATGATGACCCGGAGCAGAAGCCACATCTGCAATGGAGGAGCCACAGCAATAATCTTTATAGCAACTGGCTTAATTATTACGTGTACCAGATAACGCCATATGAATTGTAGCGTGTCTGATAACAGACGGATGATACTCACAGACTCCCGGTTCTGTGATGGAATAAAGGAAGAGTAGGAGATAAGAAAATGGGGAAAATTAGAATCATAACAGATTCGGCAAGCGATATTACGTATGAAGATGAAAAGAATCTGAATATCAGGATGCTGCCTTTCCAGGTGGCTTTGGGGGAAAAATCCTATACAAGCCGTGTGGATTTTGACAGCGAGGGATTTTATGAATTGATGGCCCAATATGATGAGATACCCAAAACTTCCCAGATAACGCCCTATGAATTTCAGGAGCTGTATCTGGAGGAAGCGGAAGCGGGATACACGGATCTGATTCTTGTGTTGATCAATTCCCACGGTTCTTCTACATATGGCAACTCGGTTATGGCGAAGGAGCTGTTTTTTGATGAACATCCTGAATACAAGGATAAGCTGAATATTTACAATATTGATGGCAAAGGATATTCTGCCGTATACGGAGTGCCGGTTGTGGACGGGGCAAAAATGGTCCAGGAAGGCAAGAGCGCAGAAGAAACAGCAGATTATATAAAGAATGCAATCGATAACAGGCGTATTTATTTTGGCATGTATACGCTCCGTTATGCAGGAAAGTCCGGCAGGATTCCAAGTGCGGCTGCATTTGTGGGCGACAGACTGAATCTGAAACCTATTATGAAGATTTCTGATAACGAGATTACCACAGCGGCTAAAGTCCGGGGAGAGGGAAAGTTGATTCCCAAAATTATGGATTTAAGCCTTGCGGATATGGAACCGGGTACGCCTTATGAGATTATATGCGGCAGCGACAAAAAGGCAAACGAAGAAATCGAGGCAATGATGAAAGAACGGGTGGGCTATGGCCCGGCCGGATATTATCAAATTGGTGCGGCTGTTGCGGCAAATGCCGGGCCGAGAACAGTGGGGCTCGCTTTTGTAGTGAAAGATTCAGCTCACTGATTTTGACTTTTTACGGGGCAGAAATTTTATCTGCCCCGATTTTTATGGGAAAATCTGCTTGTTTACGTATTGGCGGTTTGACGAAACGGTAAAATGATAATATAATTAATTTGTATGTGTTACGATTCGTGAGATAGGCGGTATATCATGGAAGAGAGCAATAAGAGCCTGCCGGAAAATCCGGAACAAGAAAAAACAGAACTGGTGTTGGATGACGGTCGCATTGAAGCGGTGGCAGAGTACAAAAGCCCAGAAGAGCTTTATGGCGATTTGATTAACCGTGTTCATAAATACCATCCCAGTGATGATATCTCCCTGATTGATAAGGCATATCATCTTGCTTATGATGCCCATAAAGACCAGGTGCGTAAATCGGGTGAACCTTATATCATTCACCCCTTGTGTGTGGCGATTATTCTTGCTGATCTGGAAATGGATAAAGAAACCATTGCAGCAGGACTTTTGCATGATGTAGTGGAGGATACGATTTTTACAACGGAAGAGATAGAAGGCCTTTTCGGCAGCGATGTAGCCCTTTTGGTGGACGGCGTTACCAAGCTGGGCAAACTCCAGTATGACGAGGATAAGCTCGAAGTACAGGCGGAAAATCTGCGTAAAATGTTCCTGGCTATGGCAAAGGATATCCGCGTTATCATCATTAAGCTTGCGGACAGACTGCACAATATGCGTACCTTGAAGCATATGACGCCGGAGAAGCAGCAGGAAAAGGCAAGGGAAACTCTGGATATTTATTCACCCATAGCTCATAGGCTGGGTATTTCCAAAGTAAAGGTAGAACTGGACGATCTCTCCTTAAAGTATCTTGAGCCGGATGTATATTATGATCTGGTGGATAAAATTTCTGTGCGAAAAAGCGTCAGGGAAAAGTATGTTCAGGATATTGTGGACGAAGTCAGCACCCACATCCGAAATGCTGGTATTAAAGCCAAAATTGACGGCAGGGTAAAACATTTCTTCAGCATATACAAGAAAATGAAAAATCAAAACAAAACAATTGATCAGATATATGATTTGTTTGCTGTCCGCATCATTGTGGCTAATGTGAAGGAATGCTATGCGGCTTTGGGTGTAATCCATGAAATGTATAAGCCAATTCCCGGTAGGTTCAAAGATTATATTGCCATGCCCAAGGGAAATATGTACCAGTCTCTCCATACGACCTTAATCGGCGCCATGGGGCAGCCCTTTGAGATTCAGATACGGACCTATGAGATGCACAGGACGGCGGAATACGGTATTGCTGCCCATTGGAAATATAAGGAAGCTGCTGATGGAAAGAAAATTTCTTCAGGAGAAGAAGAAAAACTGGTATGGCTCAGACAGATTCTGGAGTGGCAGAGAGATACATCCGATAACAGGGAGTTCATGAAGCTTCTCAAAAGTGATCTGGATTTATTTGCCGATAATGTTTATTGCTTTACGCCTACGGGAGACGTAAAGAATCTGCCTGCTGGTTCTACGCCTATTGACTTTGCCTATGCCATTCATTCGGCGGTAGGCAACAAAATGGTGGGAGCAAGAGTAAACGGCAAGCTGGTGTCTATAGATTATGTTATTAATAACGGTGATAAAATCGAGATTCTGACCAGTCAGAATTCCAGAGGACCCAGCCGTGACTGGCTCAATGTGGTAAAATCCACCCAGGCAAAGAATAAGATCAACCAGTGGTTTAAAAACGAGTTCAAAGATGAAAATATTATAAAAGGAAAAGACCTGATTCAAAACTATTGTAAGACGAAGTCTATTAATCCGGTGGATGTCTTGCGTCCTGAATATATGGAGAAAGTCATGAAGAAATACGGATTCAAGGACTGGGAATCGGTATTGGCAGCCATCGGGCACGGTGCCCTGAAGGAAGGTCAGGTTGTCAACAAGATGAAGGAGCTTTTTGACAAAGACCATGTCAAGGAGCTTACAGATGAGGATGTTTTGAAAGAAGTGGAAGAAAATGCGGATGCAAAGCATATGCTTCCAAAGAGAAAGTCTTCCAGCGGCATTGTGGTAAAAGGCATACACGATGTGACATTTATGAGGTGTTTGGTGGAGTCGGTGAGTGGGCAATGAAGCGATAC
>CAZZHJ010000205.1:0-3730 GCA_964653815.1 uncultured Lachnospiraceae bacterium | reverse complement strand
ACGTCCTGCGGGTGTCGTTATGCTTCTTGCCTATGCAGGCTATTTTGTATATCTGCTGGTTTGATTTAAATTTGTATAAAAAAGTGGGAATGAACACATACTACCTAAAAAACAGGAGGTTGATTTCCCATGAAACAAATTACGGAAAAAGAACTGACAGGCCTTTCGGAACTGTTAAATGAAGAAGAACTGCTGATTCACAAATTCCAGATGCTTGCAAATCACTGCGAGGATCAGGAGGTAAAGGCGAAATTCCAGGATATCGCTAACAAACATCAGAGTCACTATAATTCTCTTTATGACCAGGTTAAATAGGAGGGCGGACCATGCAGGAACAATTTTCAGAAAAAGACGTATTAACGGATGCTTTAATATCCGAGAAAAGAGCAACAGACCAGTACAATCATTATGCTAATGAATGTGTTCACAGCAGTGTAAGGGATACTATTATCGACTGCCTCTCAAAGGAACATGCAATTCAGGAAGAAGTATTTAACATGATGCATGAAAGAGGCTATTATCCTACGCCTATGGCTGAGGACAAGAAGATTCTGGAGGCACAGCAGAAGTTTTCACAGGGTGTAAAATAAAAGCTGCGGAAGCGGAAACTGTTGAAACCAGAGATTGATAAATCACAGGATAATAAAAGATTCCGGCGGGGAGAAACCCCTTCCGGGGTCTTTTTGGAAAGAAATCGTTGGGGAATAACATGGAAAAATGGTACATAGAAGTAAAAAAGGCTGATTTTGAAGGAATTGCAGAAAGGTTTCAGATCAGTCCGGTGGTGGCAAGGCTTTTGCGGAACCGGGGAATGACGGAGGATGAAGAGATTTCCCTGTTTCTAAATGGGACAAGGGAGGATATGCACGACCCTTTTCTCATGGCGGATATGGAAAAAGGCGTGCTGCTTATGAAGCAATACATAGAAGAAGGAAAGAAAATCCGCATTATTGGGGATTATGATATTGACGGCGTCTGTTCCGCCTACATTTTGCGGAAGGGGCTGACACATGCCATGCGAATGATTCACGGCAGGAGAGTAGGGAAAAACGGAAGACTGCCGGAATTGCCGGATGTGGTGATTCCCGACCGTATAAAGGACGGGTATGGACTGAATAACCAGCTGGTCACACAGGCCAAAGAGGACGAGGTAGAGGTCATTATTACCTGCGATAACGGGATTGCGGCATACAGCCAGATTGCTCATGCCGGGGATTTGGGAATCCATGTCATTGTCACGGACCACCATGAGGTGCCTTATGAGGACAAAACGACGGGAGAAAGAAGGTATAAGATTCCTCCTGCCGATGCGGTAATAGACCCTAAGAGAGAGGACTGCACCTATCCCTTTAAAGGAATCTGCGGCGCCACTGTAGCCTATAAGTTCATTCAGGCGTTGTCAACGAAGCTGAAGCATGATGCCAAGGGAGTAAAGGAAAAGGAAAAACTGCTGGAAGAATGCTTTGCCTTTGCGGCATTTGCCACGGTAGGCGATGTCATGGACCTCATAGGGGAAAACCATATTCTGGTAAAGTACGGTCTGAAAGCCATTGCCTGCTGTGAAAATTATGGAATGCAGGCATTGATAGAGCAGTGCGGTCTGAAGGGTAAGGAATTATCGCCCTATCATGTGGGCTTTATTCTGGGTCCCTGTTTTAATGCTTCGGGGCGTTTAGACAGTGCTGACCGGGTGCTGGAGCTTTTAAATGCGTCTTCAAAGCGGGAGGCTATGGGAATTGCGGCGGAATTAAGAGAACTCAATGCCCAGAGGCAGGAACTGACCCAGGAGGGGCTGGAAAAAGCCATAGCTATCGTAGAAAGCAGGAGGCTTGACAGGGAATATGTGATGGTTGTTTATCTGCCGGAGGTTCATGAGTCCCTTGCGGGAATTATTGCGGGCAGGCTGCGGGAACGCTACGGAAAGCCGGTATTTGTCCTGACTGACGGGGATGGATGCATCAAAGGTTCCGGCAGAAGTATTGATGCCTACAACATGTTTGAAGAAATGACTAAGGTCAAGGATGTTTTTATAAAATTCGGCGGTCACAAGCTTGCCGCAGGATTATCTCTTCCTATGGGGTGTGCAGGAGCGTTTGCGTCGCAGATCAACATGGTATGTGAGCTGACAAAAGAGGACTTTATACAAAAAGTTATGATAGATGTGCCCATGCCCGTGGATTATGTCTCTTCGGAGCTGATTGAGCAGATGAAGCTGTTAGAGCCTTACGGGACGGGGAACAGGAGACCCCTGTTTGCACAAAAGGACGTCTTTATCAAAAATCCGCGAATTCTCGGTAAAAGCGGCAACGTGGTAAGGGGAACGGTCAAAAGCCGTGGAGGAGCCGCCTTTGATGCCGTTTATTTCGGAGACGGGGAAGAGTTTATGAAAAATATTAAGGAGTGCAGGGGAATGGTGGATATTGTCTATACCCCCACGGAAAATATTTACCGTGGAGAAATGACAATACAGATAGAAATCAAACATATTCAATTTGGATAGGAGGAAAGGGAATGATCTTAACAGTTACTTGTAATCCGGCAATAGATAAAACCTATAATACGGCAAGGCTTATGACAGGCCAGGTCAACCGCATGCGCGATCTGCTGAATCTGCCGGGCGGGAAGGGCATCAATGTAACAAAAGTTCTCAACCAGTTCGGGGCGGAAGTGACTGCTACGGGATTTTTGGGCGGCTATACGGGAGAATTTATAGAGACGGCTCTAGCTAAGATGAACGTGGCTGTGGAATTTACCAAAATCCGGAATATGACCAGAACCAATATGAATATCATTTCTGATGACGGATATATCACGGAAATTCTGGAGCCGGGACCTCATATTGCAGCTTTTGAGAAAGACCGCTTTTTGGATAATTTTAAAAAGCTGGCGCCAAAGAGTCAGTGCGTCGTCATGTCCGGAAGCCTGACGGATGGACTGCCCGATGATTTTTATGCAAGGCTGATTTCCATTTGTAATGAAGCGGAAGTAAAGGTCTTCCTGGATACAAGGGGAGAGGCTTTAAAGCTGGGAGCGGAGCAGAAACCCTACTGCGTTAAGGTGGATAGGAAGGAACTGGAGTATATGATGGGCAGAAAGCTTTCTACGGAAGCGGAAATTATTCAGGCGGCATATTCTTACGTAAAGAAGGGTGTTGTCAAGGTAATTGTTTCCATGAAGGAAAAAGGAATCCTGGAAATCACCAAAAAGAAGGTGATAAAAGCGGTTCCGCCCAGAGTGAAAGCGGTTAATACTGTAGGCAGCGGAGACAGCGTGGTTGCGGCAATGGTATTGGGGATGCTTCAGGGGCTTTCGGAGGAAGATACCATGCAGTTTGCAGCAGGAATCTGTGCAGCCAATGCTACGACCCTGGAAAGCGGGATGATTCCAAGGGATACCATGGAAGAATTGGTTAAAAATGTTGCCATTGTGACTATGTAAATGGAACAATTTATAGTTTCTTTCTTTCAATTTCATGAATTTAAAGAAATTTTTATAAAAAGAACACATTTTGTACATAATTTTTGGGTATTATAAATACAGATAGTTGAATCACAACTCACTATCTCCCCCCTCATAAGAATTCAAACGAAAAGCCCGGCTTCCCCGCCGGGTTTTTTGTTGCGATAGTGCGGGGACGGATAATTCGCAGGCGGGCTGGCAGGAGAAGGGTTCCGTTTTTTATTTTTATAAGCGGGTCTGTAAATCATGGGTTTTCTAACACCCGGCCCGG
>CAZZHJ010000204.1:0-3827 GCA_964653815.1 uncultured Lachnospiraceae bacterium | reverse complement strand
GTGTCCTAAGTAGCTGAAAGACCTGAAAGAAGGCATGGGCGGCGTTGCCAAAAAGTAATTATCAGCCATATATTTATTGAAATCCGTTATGCTGAAATCCTTTAAAACGGAATATTCCATTTTCTCTCCGCCCGGCACATAATAGACATCCCGGGGCACTTCATTTACCCACCAGGAAGGCATGCCCGCAAAATAGCGGTGTGCCCATGTGTCCGCCAGCACATGCATTCGGATGCCCAGAAGTTCCAGATAATAAGGCTGATCCGTATGCTTTCTCACATCATTTACCATTTTTTCGCTTAGGACACTGTTGGGCTGACACATCAGGGAAAAAACTCTGGCCTCTTCCTCTCCGTATTCAGGGGTTCCTAAAACATGCATACCTAAGAATGTTTTGGTATATTTTCTTTCTCCCGTATATACCTTTCTGTCATCCTCCTCATGAATGTTTCCGGGAAGGAAATGAAAACTCCGCCAGATGTGTTCACTTTCCCTGATTTCTTTTTCCTCCCGAACCAAATCCATATTTCGTCCGAGAAGTTTTCCCATACCTTCAATGGTAGGGGTTGTCTCCGACAAGTCCGGCAACAGCTTTTTGTCTATCATGTCCGTTTCGGACTCATCCACATACTGCGCCGCATAGGCTATAGTCTTTGCCTCCTCCTTTTCATATCCCGCCACCCTTGCCGCAAGATATGTTGCATAATAATGAAAATCCATATTCATAACTCTGACACTCCTCTCTAAATCTTCTTCAGATTTTTCTGAATCTTTTCGAATCCTGATTTAATTCTTTTTTGATTCTTTACCGAATCCTAATTTAATTCTTTTTTGATTCTTTACCGATTTTTTTTAAATGTATTCCTGCACTTCCTCTATAAAATGATCCCAATCCTGTAAAAACTTAAGCTTTGCCTTCTCTATTTCAATACTCCCTGCGTTATAGTCCATAAATTCATACAGGTAAGTCGTAAAAATCATTAATTTGAGCATGGGAAGGGTCAGACCCATTCCCATATACACCTCCCACAGGTCAAAGGAAATTCCCGGATTCCCCAGAAGCTGCGGACTGTCATTTCCGATGACGCATAAGAGGCCGCTCTTTATATACTCATAAAGGGGATGGCTTTGAAAATCCCTGCAGTACCCAAAGGTCTGGTCAAATACGGGACAAATCTCCAGAACAGGCTCCATTATAACCACTTTTGGTCCTCTTGCGATGCCATGCATGATGCCGGGAATTCTGTTCAGACTAAATCCGTGGCCGATTCTGTGTTTGGAAATAATGACTGCGGTTTTGAGATTATCATTAAAGAACCAGTTGCTTTGCCCTGCGTGAAGGAAGAAATCAATTTGTTCGATGCGGAGCTTTTGTTTTATAGCATCCTGCCCGCTGCTTTCTCCTATCCATTCCGTTTGTCCCATTTTTTCTCCCTTGTCTTGTGACTGTCCGCTGCTCTCTTCCATATTTTCATATCCATCCCCCACAGGCTTGTAGATGATTTTTTTTGCATAATCATCTATTTTGCAGCAGCCGTCTTCCGGTCCTTCCAGATCAAATCCAATTACAACTTCTTTTCCCTGTTTCAGATAATGCTCCTTAAGGGCCACAGCCCCATCGATTCTTTTACAGAGACATTCCCGTTCTCCCTTAATAAAAGGATTCAAGCTTCTCTGTGCAGTCAGAATAAGCTTTACGCTGAAAGCATCCTTCCCATGTTTTTGACCAATCCGCTCCCCGGCATCCAGAATAGCATCTATAAATGCATGATCCGGGCATACAGGATTTACCTCTGTCAATCTATCTTTAAAATACAGTGCCTTTTTTGCACAATACTCCCCGCTTTGCTCCCGGCTTTTTCCTGTTTTTGCATCCCGGAATTTTTCAAACCCGCAGCGCAGCTCCACATAACGGATACCGTCTTCAACACACTCCTCAAAAAACGCTTCATAATAGCCCGTATAAAACTCCCTGTTTTGAAACAGCTCTGCAGTTCTGGACAGAATGATGTTGTATTTCTCCCACATTTTTGCGGTTTCCGTGCTTTTTCTATGTAATTTCTTTCCCTTAAAAGAAAGCATTTTGTAAAGCCGTTTCCAATTGCCGGGACTCTCCAGATATTCCTCTAAGAGCAGCGTATTTCCCATAATCTCCTGACACTGATATTCATAAAATAACGTGCCCTTTACATATTTGTCCGAAGCCGGCGGTATGACGTCATTTAAAATCCTGATTCTGCTGCTTCTATCCCCGTTTTCCTTATTCCAGTGAAGCATCAGCTTTATGAGGCCTTCCGCCGATAATGCAGCCATGCCGTGTACATGCAATAGTCCCCCTTTGGGCATTTTTCTAAAAACTTTTGTAAATAAATCGTTATGCCTGATAAATTCTTTCCGTACTCCAAATGCTTCTGCCGGCGGATAGACACATTTGTGATGAGGACAGCAGACACTGCAGCCGACCATAAGCTCCCGTTTTTCTTCCATGAATTCCTCCAGTTCTTTTTCCTCTTCCGTCAGCGAAAGCATTTCCCCAAACACATGATGAAGCGTCCATTCCCGACTTTCCCAGCATGCCAAATCTCCTTTGGCAAAATAGTAACCGCTGTAGTTCGGACGAAACAACCGGTTTGACATATTCCTCATTCCTCCCGTCAGCTTGTTTCCCTTACGATGTCAATAGTAAAAGGCGGGGTTTCTTTTACGTAGCCCGCCCTTTACATTGCTGCTTATTAAGCATTATCAGCCGGAATAAACATACCCTTTTCACAATCATAAGTAATGGTTTTCTCTGTTTCATTGCCGCGGAATTCCACTTCGATTGCATTGCTGAACTGTTTGGATAAAACGATTCCATCATCAACAGAATTAGCAAGGAATATTTTTACCTTCTCAACAGGGGACATAACCGCTGTATGATTGTAGGGGAGGGTCAGTGCATTAATAGGGTTTCCTTCTTTGGTCTGCCCGTTTACTTTAACTTCCTGTGCAAGACCAAAAGTCAGGCTGTCATACTGATCCATAGCATTATGTACAGCATACTCATTTGTGCTGACACAGTCAGATGACTTTGCATTCTGGAAAACTGCAGAAGAAAAATCATAAACAACATTGTCAATTGCCGTAGCATCGGACAATTTCTTAATGTTAGCGCCGTTCTGAACCTCTTCCATGGAAGAATACAGCATGTAGTTTTCCTTCCACTCGATTGTATTACGTGCAAAGGGCAATGTTGATACCCATACAACCGCTTTTCCCATATTTCCTGCAACTGCCTTTGTAAGAGCCAGTTTCTGGTGTGCAGCGTAAATAACCTTTAACGCTTCTTCTGTAAAATTGATGTTTAATCTGTAAGTTGACATAGTTCACTTCTCCTTTTTTGTTTTTTATTTGGCTTTCTCTGACGTCTTTGAGAACCTGTATTCATAATACAATATTATGTATAGTTTTTATTTCCATATACGGTAAAAATGGCCATTTTTCGTATTTTTTTTTACATAAAAAAAAGAAAAATGCAAATTTCTGCCAAATTTGCACTTTTCTTTTTTCAAATTTAGTGTTGACAAGCTATTCTTAATATTGTATTAAGTACAGTTTTTGGGGAATAGACACAAGATGTGGGATTTGAGGGAATTTTTTTCTATTGAAGCAGCCAGTCAATCAAGTATAATGATTTGATTCCTTCATAAGATTTTATATAATTCCTATCCATTGATAAAACTATTTTTTCATAATTATCAGGTATCATTCTAAGAGGACGCAATTCTCTCTTCCTCGTTTCTTCGGACTGCATACTTTCTGTTACCTGTATATATATTTTATCATCC
>CAZZHJ010000203.1:0-3871 GCA_964653815.1 uncultured Lachnospiraceae bacterium | reverse complement strand
GGTTCAGAAGAGGGAGGCTGTAATGGACGTATTTAAGTTTGGGTTTAACTATTGGAAGCGTAATCTTGGCTGGTCTATACTTGGCAAGCTGATGGGCTGTGTGGCGCTTAGCGCGAACCTGATGCTTCCCATGCTGACTGCCATGTTTATTAATTATGTTATTCAGGATAACGAAGTAAAAGATGAAAATATATTCTCTTTTATGTTAAGTGGAAAATATGGCAAAATCCATTCTATGGAGCTGTTCTGGAATCTGGCATTTGTCTTTATGGGGCTTTTACTGTTAAAGCTGATACTGATTTACATGCGTAATATTCTGAACCAGAAGATTGGGCTTCGCCTGGAAACGGATCTCCGAGTGGTTACATATCATAAACTGATGGAGTTAGACAGTGCTACTGTTTCCGGTTATAATACAGGTGAGCTTCTGACGACAATCAATGCAGATACAATTATGTTTAAGGATATGTTTTGCCGTATTATACCAAATATCTTTGACGGTATTTTTGTGTTGGCTGTGACGATTGTTCTTCTGGCAACGATAAATGTCTATCTGCTCATTATTCCGGTGCTGCTCATTCCGTTTTTTGTGACAGCGCTGATTCGTTTTAAGAAAATGGCGAGGGTAAATTACCGCAATATTCGTGCCGGGAACAGTGAAATGAGCCTGACGGTACAGGAAAATATTGAGGCAGTCAGACTGGTTCGTTCTTTTTCTAATGAAGAAATGGAGAAGGAGAAATTTGACCAGTCCAATCAGAAGTTAAAGGAATCTTACATTAAGCAGGTAAAACTGTCTGCGGGATTTGAAGCCATCTTTAGCGCAGTGAAGCAGATTGCTTATATTGGAAGCATTGCAGTCAGCGCTATTCTAGTGTTAAATGGCAAGATGATGGTAGGATATCTGGTGGCATGTGCTGATTATATTTCAACAATCATGAGCTACGTTTCACAGATAAATAATATGATGTTCCAGATGCAGCAGCAGTTAGTTTCAGGACATAAAATGATGGAGTTTATGAACTGTGAAAGCCAGATTCCGGATGGTGATAAGCCAGTGGGTGAGTCAGAGAAGGTGCATCTTGCAGTAAAGCATGGTTCTATGGTTGTGGGCGAACAACAGGTGCTCCGGGACATCAACCTGGATATTCCTTTTGGCAAAAAGGTGGGTATTGTAGGCGGGACAGGATGTGGAAAAAGCGTGCTTCTTGAGGCATTTATCCGCGTTCATGATTTAACAGACGGAGAGATTACGATTAATGGGGAGGACATCAAAACTTTTGAGCTGGAATCCCTGCGGGATAAGTTTGCGTATGTTTTTCAGGATGTATTTTTATTTTCCAATACGATTGATTCCAATATTGCCTATGCCCAGCCTGAGATTGAGAAGGAAATGGTTATTGAGGCGGCAAAACATGCCCAGGCGCATGGCTTTATCCTGAAACTGGATGATGGCTATGAGACCATTGTTGGGGAAAGAGGTCTGGGAATTTCCGGCGGACAGAAGCAGCGTGTATCTATCGCAAGAGCACTTCTTAAAGATGCACCCGTGCTGGTACTTGATGATTCTACTTCGGCTTTGGATGTTAATACAGAAAAACGTCTGCTCCGCGATATTAAAGAAAATTATCCGGATAAGACACTGCTGATTTCAGCACACCGCTTATCTTCTGTGGTGGACTGTGATGAGATTGTCTATATGAAAGATGGCATGATTATTGAGCGTGGCAATTTTGAGGAGTTGATGAAACTTAACGGTCATTTTGCTTCGATTTACCGCATTCAGGAGGCGCAGAGGAAGGAAACCGTTGATTTTGATGCTCTGGCAGGTTAAAAATTTTTTTCTGTTTTGAGATAAGCATTCAAAACGGAGAAAGACGGGGGATAACGATGGCAAAGAGAAATACATATTTTCAGGACGAAGAAGTTATGCGAAAGATTGATATCAGGCAGTTAGGAAAAGTCCTGCGCTATCTTCTTCCTTATAAAAAGATTTTTGTTACCATTTGTATGATGATGGTAGTTTCGGCAGGGCTTGCGATGATTTCGCCATTGCTGTTGAAAAAGATTATTAATGAAGTGGTGGTTGTTTCGGGGGATGCCGGTTTGCAGGAGAATTACCGCATGTTAGCCATAGTAATTTCCGGTATGGCTGTGTTGTCAATCCTGGAAATTGTGGTTAATTATATCCAGCAGATATTGATGGGCAAGATGGGACATGAAGTGATTGCAACTATCCGCAGGGACACTTTTTATAAACTGCAGCAGCTTCCGTTTGATTATTTTGATTCTAAGCCGGATGGCAAAATTGTTGTCCGGGTAACGGATTATGTAAATGATTTGGCAAACTTTTTTACAAATTATGTGGTGCTTTTACTGTCGTATATTGTGAAGCTTATTATTGTAACTTTTTTTATGCTTGGGCTAAGCCCGAAGTTAACAGGTATTGTATTTGTAACGGTTATTCCGATGATGATCTGTGTTTTTGCCCTTCGGTATACGATCCGGAGGCTATTCAGCGGACATCGGGCAAAATTGTCAAACCGTGCTGCATTTTTGATTGAATCCATCATGGGGGAGAAGATTGTCAAAAGCTATAACCGGGCGGCAGGCAATGAGAAAATTTATGCAAAGGTACACGATGCCAGTGTGAAACAGTGGATGCGCATTGTTTACCGGGCTGAGTTAAATACACCGATTGTAGAAATTTTCTGGAATCTGGGGACTCTTTGTCTGTATGGTTTGTCTCTTTACTTGATTCTTGCGGGCAGCAATACGGTGAATGCTGGTGTCGTGGTTGCTTTTACCAGTTATATGACTCAGTTTAGCGGGCCGCTGACGCAGATTGCGATGATTATACAGCAGTTAGCGCAGGTGAGCTCTAATCTTGAGCAGGTGTTTGATACCATTGACTACCCAATAGATATTGGTGATAAAGAAGATAGCCAGGAACTTAAGGATATAAAAGGAAAAATTGATTTTAACGACGTTACCTTTGCTTATGATGATGGAATTAACATTCTTGAGCATTTTGAGCTCCATGTGAATCCAGGTGAGACGATTGCGCTGGTGGGGCCTACCGGAGCAGGAAAAACTACGGTAATCAGCATGCTTACAAGATTTTATGATGTTCAGGAGGGAAGCGTAAAAATAGATGGAGTAGATGTAAGAGATGCCTCCCTAGAGTCACTTAGAAAAGAGGTAGGCGTGCTGATGCAGGATCCGTTTATTTTTAAGGGAACCATCATGGAAAATATAAGATACGGAAGACCTGATGCTACTGACGAGGAATGTATTGCTTCTGCAAAAACAATATTTGCGGATAAATTTATAAGCAGGCTTTCGGACGGCTATAATACGGTTCTGGAGGAGCGCGGTGCAGGTCTTTCGGCAGGAGAGAAGCAGCTTTTAAGCTTCGCACGTATTATACTTAAAAATCCGTCAGTGGTTATACTTGATGAGGCAACAAGCTCTATAGACACAGAGACGGAAATTATGATTAAGGAGGCACTTGATATTATTCTTAAGGATAAAACTGCATTTATGGTAGCTCACAGACTTTCAACAATAAGAAATGCTGACAGAATACTGTATATAGCAAATAAGGGAATTGCGGAGCAGGGTACTCACGAGGAACTGATGGAGCTTAAGGGTAAGTATTATGCGTTGAATTAAGGAGTTAACAGCCTGTATGTGCTGCGGCCGGATTTATAATGCCAAGGCATATACAGGCTGTTTATTTAATTAAATATTGATTTATGAGATGACAGAGGGTATAATGTTGCTTGGATAAGTATGGGCTGTTATTGCTTCCCATGTAAAATTTTTGAGAGATAAAAGGTAAATAATACAATGTACAAACAGTATCTGA
>CAZZHJ010000202.1:0-3888 GCA_964653815.1 uncultured Lachnospiraceae bacterium | reverse complement strand
CAACATTTTCATAAGAAACGCCTGCCGCCTCCAAAAGCGCTCCCACGTTTTTCATAGCCTGCTCAGCCTGCACTTTAATATCCCCTTCAGCAAGTTCCCCGGTCTCGGGAATAATAGGAATCTGTCCCGATGCAAAGAGAAAATCTCCCGCTATGATTCCCTGAGAATAAGGTCCGATTGCCGCCGGTGCTTTTTCTGTACTAATTTTTTTTAACATGTTCTTTTCCTCCTAAATCTTAATCATTATATAAAGCAATTTTGAAACTTCGGAACAGGCGGTCTGCTTATTTTTCAACGAAGCTGACCGTTACATAATAGCCTCTGTCATTTTCTTTAATATCCACCACTGTTCCCTCTTTTACCAGGAGCCTCTCCTTAAAGGGAATATTCCCCGACATGGCACAAGACGGGTCTATGGTGTAATAGTAACTGCTTGGAAGAACACCTTCCGTCACTGTGACCTTGTCTCCTACCTTTAAGAGCCCGTCTCTTTCCATTTTAAATTCTATTTCCCGCATTCAGCCACTTCCTGTCGTCATGTTCTACAGAGAATCCTTATCTCTTTTCCTCTCTTTCGCAAGAATCTGCATTGCCACTTCATTAGCGGCTTTTTCTGCCTCCTGCTTCTGGCGTTCCCGCTCTTCTCTTATTTTAGGAATTTCTTCTTCCTCTAAAAGCTTTGTAAAAACCTCTACAATATTAGGGTCAAACTGTGTCCCTGCACACCTGCGTAACTCCTTAATAGCGTCTTCCTCGGGCATTGCCTGATGATAAGGACGATTATGTACCATAACATCATGAGAATCCACTGCAGAAATAATCCTTGCAAGCAGGGGGATTTCTTCTCCCTTTAACCGGTTGGGATATCCCGTCCCATCCCACTTCTCATGGTGGGACAAAATGCATTCCGCAATATCTCCCAGTTCAGGGGAGGACTTAGCTATTCTGTATCCCTTTACGGTATGCTGCTGCATAATCTTAAATTCTTCGTCGTTAAGCTTTCCTTTTTTAACAAGGACATGGTGGGGAATCGCAACCTTACCGATATCATGCAGCACTGCCAGCAACTCCAGTTTACCGATATCTGAATCGGACAGATTCATTGCCTTACCCAGCCTTGCGGCCATTTCCCTTGTCCTTTCCACATGTTCCTCTGTTTCGTAATCGCTTTCGCTTAAGGTCTGTTTCAGGGAATCCACAAGGGAACTCTTGGCGGAATTATCCCGAAGCATCTTTTTATTCTGCATACTGGTACGGGCATCTGAAAGGACTCTTTCCATGGTAACGTCCTCCCGTTCCTTTACGGCGATACCAAACTCCATCTGGACAGGGTTGCTTGTGGAAAAGAACTTCTCTACATCCTTCTTGATTTCTTCAAAAACAGCCACTGCATCTTCATGGCTCTTTCCTTCCATAACAGCCAGGATATCCCCGTTATCCACCTTTGCCGTAAAGGTATCCTCCCCCATATGTATCTTCACATACCGGGCGAGCTGCTTCATTACAAAATCGCCGTAAGCTGTGCCATATTGTTCATTTACATTTCGCATGCCGTTTATGTTGCAGACGCCCAGCGCCACCGGCCAATAACGATTGTCACTCCATTGGGGCACCTGGGTTAAAAAGCTTTGTTTGTTGTAAAGCCCCGTCACGGCATCGTATAAGGTAGACTGTTCCAGTTCAAAATAAGTCTTCCTCATGGGCGTAATATCATGAAAAACAAATATCTTGCCGATTCCTTTTCCTTTGGAATCCCTCATACACCTGAACTTACACTGAAAAATATGGTTTTCCCCGGAAACCTTTACAGCCCATTCAAATTCCTGATCCTTTTCCCTGTTACGGAATCCCTTAAACTCTCCTTCCCTTACAAAATCCTCCACGGTCATAAGGGACACTTCAAACCTAACATTAGGCATAACCCGCAGGATATCCTCACTGTAGTCCACAAGACAGCCTTCATAATCAAAGAGGACCACCGGCTCGCTAAGGTAATTTAAAATCATCTTTCTGGTAATATTCAAGGTGACAGCAGGCAGATAATGAAAGGTATTATAATACATCAATATTCCAACCAGACAATACAATGCCGAAGAAATGTCCACAGGTAGCTTTTCGCTTATATTGATATTCAGTACATTTACCAGGGCAGCAGCTCCTACGCCTACAATCAATATATAATAACGCTTCCAGTAAACCTCTGGGGTCTCGCCGCATTTGAGCATCAACAGCACGATTACAAAAAGAACAATCAGCAGAATATACGCGTTATGAAAAACAAAAGGCATTTTGGGAATATAACCCAGGACAAAATCATCGCCAAACTCTATCTTGCGATAATTCAAGGCAATATTGTTATAGGGATTTAACAGCATAAACACCGTATCTACAATAAAATACGCATAGATACAGTAAGAAAAAATCCGGGGCATCTTTTGTTTCCATCCAATAAATTCCAGAATGTACTCATAAAATAAGATCATCATTACATCCATGGTAATAAAGGACAGGCTCAGCGCCACGGACTTAACATCATAAGTCGTACCAACAATATTAAAAGAATAAAAAACAACCAGCAAAAAAGCGGCAAGCATTACCCTGCCTATTTTACTGCCGATTGTTGTATTGCGCTTATATGCCTTTAATAAAATCAAAGCGGCCACTAATGCAACCAAATAGTATAGTACGACAATCCCCTGCAAATTCAAGTTCCTCCCCTATTACTCTTCTGCCAGTTCCTTTGCCTTATCGCTGAGGGATGCTACAATGCCTTTAACCTGCTTTACAATACCCATGTTTCTTACACTGCTCTCATAAGTCTCACTTGCGTGCGCCGAAACTTCCTCTGTAATTGCGGAAATATTCTGAATACTTTCTACAATTCCTTTATTTGCCGATGCTAACATATTCACGATTTCATTTAATTCCTGGGAGCCTGTCTCAATTAATGCCGCATTGTCTTCAATCATTGAAAAGCTTTCATTCACATCGGCAGCGCTGTCAGCCTGTTTCTGTGTTACTTCCACTAATCCGTTTACTGCACTTACTACATTTTCCAATTCATCGGAAATATGTCCAATCAAACTCTGGATATTCTCTGTCGCCTCCTGTGTCTGGTTGGCAAGGGAAGAAATCTCAGATGCAACTACGGCAAAACCCTTTCCTGCCTCTCCTGCTCTTGCAGCCTCAATGCTGGCATTTAGAGACAGAAGCGAAGTCTGATCTGCCACGTTATTAATCAATTCTACAATAGAATTCATCTGTTTGGTATATTCATTCAGGCTGGACAACTCTGACACTACCTGGCTGCCCGACTGTTCTGAAACCTTAACCTGTTCAATCATGGAACGGATATTGCTGTTGCCTTTCCTGATAACACTCTGGGTGGTGCTGATATGACTGCCAATAGAATGGGCCGCATTTTCCACATTTGACACATGGTTCTGAATTTCTTCCGTTTTTATCATCTGCTGCTGTATGGATTCGGCGGTATCGGTACAGCCTGTGCTGACTTCCTCCATGGCTTCCAACGTCTTGAATACAGAATCCCCCAGCATTTCCATCTGACTCTGGACATCAAAAATACCTGATGTAATACTGCCTGACAAATTCATGACCCGGTCTAAAAGCCTTGCTGTATTTTCTTTTTCCTTTCCCAGATTATCCATCTTTTCTTTACTGCTGAGATTCGCCATACGGTTGGCAACGATAGAATATGCCATTACAAAAACAAGAACCATAACCTGTATCTCGGCAGTTGCCGTATCCTCGATGCTCATTCTCCCCGTAACCGCTTGGAAAGCAACCTGCCCTATATTCATAGCAACAGCAGTAATGCCGGAAATAAGAGACAGCTTTATGGAATTATACATGATGATGACTAACAAC
>CAZZHJ010000201.1:0-3932 GCA_964653815.1 uncultured Lachnospiraceae bacterium | reverse complement strand
GTGATGTTTCGGGAGGAAGCGTCAGCTGTACTTTCCGAGTAAACAGCCTGTCAGGGCTTCCGGCTTATATTGAGGATGCCTAGGAGCCTGCGTCCAGCACTGATCTGCATCTGACTGAGTAATATGGCAATACACATCATGTCTGGTATTACCGGGAATTAAGAAATGTGGAAGTTTCGGCGGTGTCTAATCTGGATACTACGGCTCCTGCCCTGACTGTCAGTGTAACGCCTGCGGGAGATACGGTCACTGTTGCAGGAAAGATATGGGCCAAAAGCGCCGTCATAAAAGCGTCTGCCAAAGACGATCAGGCAAGACCGGGAGGAATAGGAATTTATTTAAAGGGAAAATTAGTAAAGGAGGCAGGAAATTCTGCCGATGGGGTCCTTATGGAAACTGCTTATACCGTAGATCAGAACGGAACGTATCAAGTAAGAGCCCATGATAAATTAAATAACATAAGTGATTATAAAGATGCTGTTGTCAACTGCATAGATACCCAGGCGCCGGTTATCAAATCGTTAAAACCGGAAACAGAAGAGTTGTGCAGAAGCACCTTGCTGACGGTGGAGGCGGCAGACGACGGATGTGGTCTGGCGGAGCTGGCATATTCATGGAATGATGGAGTCTGGAGCAATGAGAATAAAATGGAGGCTGACCATAACGGAAGCTATTCTGTCAGAGTAAGGGACGCTCTGGGAAATGAAACAGAGAGCAGAATTGAAGTGACAAATATAGATAATGAACCGCCTGTTATTAATTGTCGGCAGATTCAAAAGGGTAAAACGGCCAAGGTTGGAGAAATTTTGTGGTCTACGGAGGCTGAAATGGAAATAGAGGTTTCCGATAAAACATCCTCAGTCAAAGAAATCAGAGTGGTTGGAGATAAAGACCAGGAAGTTCTTGTCTGGAAAGGAGATAAGGACTTAAAAACAAGTGTTATTGTAAAGGCGCAAAATCTGAAAAGCGGAAATTATAAAATTTCAGCCACAGATATGCTGGGAAACAAAGCAGAAAAAAACGTGAAAATCATGTACGTGGACAATTTGTCTCCGGTAATCAGTAAATTTGAAACTGTCAGGACAAAAGAGGGGCTTTACCGATTGGTTGTTACGGCAAAAGATAATGAAGGCGGCTGCGGATTGGCAGAATGGCCCTATTCCTTTGACGGTGGAAAGACATGGCAGAGCGAGCCTTACCTGACAATCGGGCAAAACGGTACTTATAAAGTTATAGTTAGGGATGCGCTGCATCTGCAGAGTACGGCATCCTTAAAGGCTGATTCTGTAGGGGAAAAACAGCAGGGCGGAGAAAAAGGGGATGACTCCCCGAAAGCGGAAATCCCTGGAGATAAAGTTGAAAATAAGGAAAAGAACCGGAATCATAAACCGGCAGTTAAAGAAAAAAGAAAGGAAAGTGAGGTAACGGGAAAAGCGGAAACAACGGATAAGAAGATGCCGGATATTTCTGTTTACCGCAAGACTGTAAGCGCCAATGAAACATACAGCGGACCGGAAAAAGAGGCAATAAGCAGAATTGAAGCCGGAGATGCAGGAAAAAAAGATGCAATAGGACGGAGTATTTTGATTGTACTGGGGCTTCTGTTTGCAATGGGAGCGCTGGGGCTTATGCTCTATCTGTTTCTTTCATGGCTCCATTACAGCTGTCTGGTCTACGGGATAGAGGAAAACGGCGGACAAAGCAGATTATGCCGCCTGCCTGTAAAATCCCGGGACGGGGAATGGCAGGTAAAAGTACCGGACCATAAGCTGGGAACCCATGGAACAGGACAATATTTATTTGTTTTCCATCCCGCTTTTGTAAAGGAAGAAAGCCCCTGTGCGGTCATTATTTTTATTGACGGCAGGGCTCTGCGGGAGCAGCTGGAAGAAGAAATATCCGTCAGCATTTAAAAATCATGGAGTAAGAAATCCTGTAATGAAACATGCGTTGAATATGCCGTGTTCCCGTGCTATAATACTTTCATGAAAAATTTGGAAGGTAACGCTGCAATGAGAGAAAAGAATGATACAGCCCTATATTTACAAAAAGCTGTTATTTGCATATTGATGATTTTATCTGTTATTGCAAGCGTAACAAAGATTTTTACAGGGTTTGATATTGATGAGGCCTATGCTCTTGCAATTCCGTATAGGGTTTTGCAGGGGGATAGGCTTTTTGCGGATATGTGGGAGGTGCACCAGACCTCTTTTCTGCTGCCGTATTTGTTTATGAAGCTTTTCTATTCCCTGACCGGAGAAATGTCGGGTGTAGTCCTTTATATGCGGGTAATGACAACGCTTCTGCATCTGGGGATGAGCATTCTTGTTTATGCCAGTGTGAAAAAGTTTTTTGGAATAAAGAGGGAATACGCACTGTTACTTGGACTGGCATATTATAATTTTCTGCCCAAATGGATGATAAACATGGATTTTTCCATGGAGCAGTTCTGGTTTTTTACCCTGTTTGTGATTTGTCTGTTTTGTGCCGGAATATTTGGGGAAGTTCCAAGGGGGAAAAGGAATCTGTGGCTGGTTGTCTCGGGGCTTGTACTGGCTTTGGATGTTTTGGCGTATCCGGGCATGGTTGTATTATATCCCGTTACAGTTTTTCTGTTGCTATTTAAGAGAAAAAAGGGGAAATGGGCGGATGTCCTCAGCCTGACGGCAGGCTGTTTTGTTGCGGCGGTTCTGTTTTTTGTATGTATTTTCCGTTATATGTCCCCGGGAGAATTGTTGGAGGCGGTGCCGAAGGTATTTATGGACGGCTCCCATCAGTATGATTTTGCTACAAAGCTGGGACTTTATGCTTCACAATGGCTGGAGGTTTTGGTACAGGCGGCAATTCTGCTGGTTCCGACTCTGGTTTTCGTGCTGGTATTTGCCTTTATCTATAAACGATTTTTATGGGAGGAGAAATGGGGCGGACTGTCCCCTGGCCTGTTATTTTGCGTAAGCTTTGAGGTTCTGGTATCGGGGTTGATTACCTTTGCAGGGCTGTTTGTTACCTGGGGGCCTTTCCGTTTACAGGTAAGATATATTATACAGTTTGTTATGGCATTCTGTCTGTGGAAGAGCATCTATTGTCATAAAAAGAATGGAAGAATTGATAGGGATGTCAGTGGAGAGGGAAAGACAGAAACAGTTACGGGAGATTCCAACAGGGAAGGAACGGCGGTTTTATGGCTTTTGCTCTTGTCCCTTGCGGCCTTTGTGGGCATTCTGCTGGCTTCCAACGTAGGTCCTGTTTCCAGCAGTTCCTATCTGGTTATAGGAAATCTGGCATTTGCGGCATTAATTTTAAGAGGGGTGGAAGAAAAGGGCAGAGGAATGAAAGTCCTTGCTTATGCCGGGGCAGTTTTGTTTATGCTGAGCCTGATTATGTGCAAAGGATATTATATGCGTAATACGGAATATGTGCCGGGCGATATTTCCGAGCCGCTTTCAAAAATACAGGAAGGTCCTATGGCTGGAATTTATGTGCCACAAAAGGATTTTGCAAGATATACCGGCGATTATGAAACCATTCAAAGCCATACTGAGGATAAAGACCAGGTGTTATTTATGGGAACGGAAGGGCTTTGTAATCTGTATGCCCATGGAAAAATCGTAATTCCCACCACAATCAGTACCCCTGCATTTAATGAACAGTGGGTGGAATATTTTACTTTATATCCGGATAAACAGCCTACGGTTATCTTTCTGGCAAAGAACACCGTGGATGACAGGGATAAATTTTTTGTTAAAAATGAGTTTGGCATTTGGATTGCAGAGCGTTATGATGTAAAATGTATGGAAGAGACGGAATCTTTGTGTATTATCCGGCTGCGGGAAGACAGATGATTATTACTCTGACAAATTCTGGGATTTGGAGGAAGGTCTATGGAATATATATGGTATATTCTTGCAGCACTTGGTGCAGGGATAGGAACT
>CAZZHJ010000200.1:0-3945 GCA_964653815.1 uncultured Lachnospiraceae bacterium | reverse complement strand
CTTACCAATTCAACATTCCCTATTTTATCCGCTTCCTCAATACACCCCTTTGTAAACCCTGTTTTAGCAAACAAATAATAGTAACTATTTTTATACGAAAAAATTTCACTACGCTTTATCAACGTTTTAAGAACACCTACATCAACTTTTTCATTTGTCCATTTACATTCGCCGAAAAGAGCCGTGTTTTTATCCTGCTCGCCCATAATATCAATCTCTGCCTGACTCTTTTCCATCGGATTATTTCCCCACCAACGGCCAAGAGATGTAAACTCTATAGGAAAAGTACCGGCAAGAAGTCGTTTCCAAAGATATTGCTTACAGATTTCTTCAAAAACCTTTCCCATGTAATCAGAAAGCTGCGGTTCAATACGCTTATACACAAGATCAGACGCCCCTCTGGCAATTACGGAGTTATTTTCTGATACAAAACGATACCAGAAGCGGAACATATTATCTTCAATTGAATAAACAGACTTGCGGGAAGCAGTTTCGCCGTATGGTATTTCCTTCTGAACAATGCCAAGATTTATAAGGTTTTTCATATAAATGGAACATACATTGGTATTTTCTCCGACTTTATTTGAAATCTCTGACATTCGGGAGGCACCGGTGGCAATAGCCGTAATAATCGCTGTATATATGGCCGGTTCCCGAACTTCTTGCTTTAGAAGATTTACCGGCTCTTCATAAAGAAAAGAAACCGGATTCAAATAGGTATTCTTTATATTATCTTCCATACTCAGCTTATCATCCATCTGAAGAAGATATTGGGGCGTCCCGCCTGCAACGCCATAAACAAGCGCCTTATCTTCCTCTGAAAAATTAGAAAAATAACGGCAGGTTTCTTCAAAATCAAAGGGAAGCAGCTTCATCTGTGCCGTTCTCCGGCCATAGAGAGGTGCCTTGTAAGCAAGAACATAATCTTCCATATAAGACATAGAAGAACCACAAAGAATCAGCATTAACTTAGAGGTTTCTTTATACTTATCAATTAAAAGCTGCAGTGTGGAAGCAAGACTCTTGGAAGAACGGGCAACATAAGGATATTCATCAATAGCAAGAATCAAACGCTCATTTTCTGCAAGCTTAAATACATATTCAAGGGCAGCTTGAAAAGAGAGGAATGAATTCTCCATTTCAATTCCACTGCTATACTCAAAAATACTCCTGCTAAAGTTTTCAAGGTTCTGTTTTGCATTACTTTCAACGCCCATGAAATAAACAGCCTTTTTACCATTTATAAACTGGTTTATCAACGCTGTTTTTCCGACACGACGCCGACCGTAAATTACAGCAAATTCAAATTTATTTGATGCATATAATTTTTCAAGCGCTTTCAGTTCACGTTCTCTTCCAATAAACATTACGACACCTTCACCTTAGTTTAGGCACAGTATATCTCACAATTATAAATTAGTCAAGTACGATTTGGTAAATCATACTTGACTAATTTATTTTATCTATTAATCTACTCCAACTCTTTTTATCATAGCTGCTATAGCTGCTCCGTTACTTCCATTACCCCTCTATACTCTTTCCTCTTCAACTCCCTGACCACCATACAAGCTGCAATCACACCCGCACCGCCGTCCGCCACGGGTCCTGCATACATAATTCCGTCAATTCCCATAAACAAGGGAAAAATCACAATTAACGGCAGTAACAGGATAATCTGTCTTGTAAGCGCCAGAAACATACCCCGCTTCGGCTTTCCGATTGCCGTAAAGAAATTGGAGGTAATAGGCTGCAAAAAGTTAATAAAAGTAAAAAACAAATAAATTCTGAAATAATTTATCGCAAATTTGAAATAAACATCCGAGCCTTCCCCAAAGATAGAAATAATCTGTCTCGGTATGAGCTGAAATGCCAGAAATGCCACAAAGGACATTCCAAATCCGCAAATAACCGCACGCCTGTAAGCTGTTTTGACCCTGTCGTATTTAGCTGCTCCATAGTTAAAGCTGACAATAGGCTGCAAGCCCTGTGAAGTGCCGATAACAAAGGACATAAATACCTGATTTACCTTTGTAATAATGCCTGCACAGGCAATGGGTATAGCCTCTCCGTATACGGAAAGGGCTCCGTAATATTTCAAGGATTTATTCATAACAATCTGCACGATCATCATGGAAATCTGATTACTGCAGGGTGCCGCCCCTAAAGACATAATTCTTTTTACATATTCCCCCTGCACTTTGAGGTGCTTCTTTTCCAATTCCACGGATTTACAATGCATTAAATAAGAAAGAGCCAAGAGCGCCGAAATTACCTGACCGATGACTGTGGCAAGGGCTGCTCCCGCCATCCCCATTCCAAAGCCGAATACAAACAGTGCATCCAGAATGGTATTGACAATGGCGCCCGTCAGATTACATGCCATGGTCATTCGCGGACTGCCGTCTGCGCGGATCAGATGCCCTCCTCCCGTGGCAAAAATCAAAAAGGGAAAACCAAAGGATACTATTCTCGTATAGGTCATGGCATAATCCAGCACATCTGCCGGAGAACCGAAAAACAGCATTAAATGTTTCAAAAACACCTGAGTAATCAAGCACAGGACCACGCCGCAGGAAAACAGCATAACGGCCGCATTTCCCATATAATAAACCGCCTTTTCCTTATCACCCTTACCCATGGAGAGGTTAAAGGCAGAAGCTCCCCCAATACCAAATAAAAGACCGATGGCAATACAGGATATGGATAAGGGAAAGGAAATGTTTGTTGCCGCATTTCCCAGCCCTCCCACACTTCTTCCGATAAAAAACTGGTCTACAATATTATATAAAGAACCTACCAGCATGGAAATGATGCTGGGTATGGCAAACTGTAAAAGCAGCGTATTGATTTTTTCTTCGCCTAATGCATTTCTATCCGTAACAGATTTCATTTTATCAACTCCTGTTTTCTATCATAACATCTTTTTCAAAAAAGTGTAGGTTGCCACTTGCATTTTTCTAAATAATTTTGTATCATATATTCTCGTAGCAGTACTATGTAGCATGCTACAATTATTATGGATATCTGGAGGACTTCCGCATGAACGATACAGGACTCCTATTGAAAAAAATAAGCAACAAGCTGGAATGCAACAGAAACCGCGCCTTAAAGGAACTGGGTTTGACCGCTACACAGCTGGATTTACTTTACTATCTATTTACTCATCAGGAACAGGAAAATACCCTTTCCGACATTACTGCCTTTTTCGGCATTCAGCATACAAGTGCAATTCATGTTCTGAAAATACTGGTGGAAAAGGGTTACATATATAAAGAACCTACCAAACGGAATCCCCGTTTCAAAAATATTTGTCTGACGGACAAAGGACTTCCTCTGATGGAAAAATTTGACGCCAATATTGCCGTCGTACATCAGCAATTGCTTTCCGGCATTACAGAAACCGAAAGAACAGAATTAGACAGGCTTTTAAATATTATTTATGACAATTTAGGAAAAATCTGATTATAAAAAACACAATCGAGAGGAGACAGAATTATGCAGGACAAATCAACAGAAATTTTCAGGGACGCCCCTGTTCCCAAGGCAGTATTTACCAACATCATTCCTTCCATTATCAGTATGATCATGGTCTTGGTATATAACCTTGCAGATACTTTTTTTATCGGCCAGACAAAGAACGCTTATATGGTGGCTGCCGTTTCCGTGGCAACTCCCGCCTTTCTTATTTTTATGGCAATCGGTATGCTTTTCGGTATCGGAGGAACCTCTTTGATTTCCCGTATGCTGGGCGAGGGCAAAGAAGACAAGGCTAAAAACACTTCCGCCTTCTGTTTCTGGACAGGTACGGTAATCGGCACTGTTTCCATGATATTCATATGGATTTTTGTCAATCCGGTCTGTCGTATGATAGGAGCCAGCGACGATACCATCGGCTATGCTTCCCAATACCTGAGCATCGTTGCTAGCAGCATTCCTTTCCTGATT
>CAZZHJ010000199.1:0-3987 GCA_964653815.1 uncultured Lachnospiraceae bacterium | reverse complement strand
CTACAGCGTTGGGTGTTGTAAACGCATTAGATGCTAACTACACAGGTGAATGGCCTATTATCACAGGTCAGGACTGTGACGTTGCAAACGTTAAGAACATCATTGCAGGAAAACAGTCAATGTCCATCTTCAAAGATACTCGTACTTTAGCAAGTAAGGTAGTAGAGATGGTTGACGCAATTATGAAGGGCGAAGAAATCGCTGGTCTTGATACAGAGACATATGACAATGGTAAAGGAGTTGTTCCTTCTTACCTTTGCGAGCCTGTATTCGCAGATGTAAATAACTACAAAGAACTCTTAGTAGATTCTGGTTATTACGCAGAAAGTGATTTACAGTAATTCAAATTTCATAAATGATGAAGGCAGGCGGGAGTTTTCCCGCCTGCTGAATTCATAACAGTATTTTCCACAGGTTGGGAAATTTTAGTGAATGATTAGATATTGGGAGGGATACAATTGGCGAAAGTATTACTTGAAATGAAAAATATCACCAAAACGTTCCCCGGAGTTAAAGCTCTTGATAACGTTAATCTGAAAGTGGAAGAGGGTGAAATTCACGCTCTGGTAGGCGAGAACGGCGCCGGTAAATCCACATTGATGAATGTTCTAAGCGGAATTTACCCCTACGGGTCATATGAAGGCGATATTATTTACAACGGTGAGGTTTGTAAATTTAATAAGATTAAAGACAGTGAAGAAAAAGGTATCGTAATTATTCACCAGGAACTGGCACTGGTTCCTTATATGACGATCGGTGAAAATATGTTCCTTGGTAATGAGCGGGGAAGCAAACTTGCAATCAATTGGAATGAAACCCATGGTCTTTCAGAGAAATACTTAAAAATGGTAGGCTTAAAAGAGTCTTCCAGGACTCTGATCAAAGACATCGGTACAGGTAAACAGCAGTTGGTGGAGATTGCAAAGGCCCTTGCGAAAAATGCAAAGCTTCTTATTTTGGATGAGCCTACAGCGTCTTTAAATGAAACAGATTCCAAAGCGCTGTTGGATTTGATGTTGAAGTTCAAAAAAGAAGGAATGACTTCGATTATTATTTCTCATAAATTAAATGAGATTTCTTATGTAGCAGATAAAATTACAGTTATCCGTGACGGTTCCACCATTGAGACTCTGGACAAGGAGAAGGATGATGTTTCAGAGGAGCGTATTATAAAAGGCATGGTAGGCCGTGACATGACTGACCGTTTCCCTAAGAGAACGGAAAAGAAAATTGGCGATATTAATATGGAAATCAAGGATTGGACAGTATATCATCCAATCTACACTGAGCGTAAGGTTGTTGACAATGTAAGCATCAATGTACGCAAGGGTGAAGTGGTAGGTATTTCCGGTCTGATGGGTGCGGGACGTACCGAACTGGCCATGAGTGTATTTGGACACAGCTACGGTACAGGCATTTCAGGTCATGTTTATATGAATGGCAAAGAAGTACATATGAAGAGTGTCAGTGATGCCATTAAGAATAAACTGGCCTATGTAACGGAAGACAGAAAAGGAAACGGACTTGTTCTTTCCAACTCCATCAAAATCAACACTACCATGGCGAATCTGGCAGCAGTCAGCAGCCATACGGTTATCGATAAGGATAAGGAATATGCGGTAGCTGTTGAATATAAGGAGAAAATGAAAACCAAATGTCCCACTGTAGAACAGAATGTAGGCAACTTGTCCGGTGGTAATCAACAGAAAGTACTCCTTGCAAAATGGATGTTTGCAGACCCTGATGTGCTGATTTTAGATGAGCCTACCCGTGGTATTGATGTAGGCGCTAAATATGAGATTTACTGTATCATCAATCAGCTGGTTGCTGAAGGCAAATCGGTTATCATGATTTCTTCCGAGCTTCCGGAGGTTCTTGGCATGTGTGACAGGATCTATGTCATGAATGAAGGAAGAATGGTAGGAGAAGTCTCGGCAGAAGAGGCATCCCAGGAAGTCATTATGTCCCATATTTTGAAATCCAGCAAATAAATAGTAAAGGAGCGTAAGTAAAATGGATAAAACAAAAGTAATGTCATTTGTTAAAAAATATACCATGATTATGGTGTTGGTTCTTGTTACTGTTGCCTTCGGCATTGCCACAGGAGGCAAGCTGTTTTACCCGCAGAACGTAACAAACCTGATTTCTCAGAACGCATATGTATTTATACTGGCAACTGGTATGCTGCTATGTATCTTAACCGGTGGTAATATCGACCTTTCCGTAGGTAGTGTTGTATGCTTTACCGGTGCTGTAGGTGCAACCATGATGTCTAAAGGGATTAATTCCTTTGCAGCAGTTATTGCAATGTTAGTCTTAGGTTTGATCATCGGTGCCATCCAGGCGGTTTGTATCGCATATATACATGTACCGCCCTTTATCACAACACTTGCAGGTATGTTGGCTTTCAGAGGGCTTTCCAATGTAGTGTTAAACGGTATGACAGTTTCCGTTACAAATGAAGGCTTTATGAAGATATTTGGCGGCGGTGCAAACTGTTATGTGCCTGATTTGTTTGGCATGGAGGGCTTTAACCTGACCTGTATGCTTGCAGGTATCATTGCTTGTGTCATTTATGTGGCAATACAGGTTAAAGACCGTGCAACCAGAGTGAAAAAAGGCTACGAAGTGGATTCTTTAACAGGTATGATTGTAAGGACCGTTATCATTTGTGCAGTCGTTTGTGTGATTTCCTTCAAACTAGCTGAGTACAAAGGTATTCCTACAGCTCTTATCTGGGTACTGATCGTAGTCCTCATTTACGGCTACATTACATCCAAGACAACAATCGGACGTTACTTCTATGCAGTAGGTGGTAACGAAAAGGCTACAAAGCTTTCCGGTATCAATACAAACAGGGTTTACTTCCTGGCATATGCCAACATGGGACTTTTAGCAGGTCTTGCAGGTATCCTTACCATAGCCCGTCTGACAAGTTCACAGCCTACATATGGTCAGAACTATGAGATGGATGCTATCGGCTCCTGTTTCATCGGTGGTGCATCCGCATACGGCGGAATTGGTACAGTTCCCGGCGTTATCATCGGTGCTGTATTGATGGGTATCATCAACCTGGGTATGTCCATCGTGGGTGTAGACAGTAACTGGCAGAGAGTTGTAAAAGGCGTGGTATTGCTGCTGGCGGTTATCTTCGATGTAACAACTAAGAAAGAAGGCAAATAAGGGATAGTTCATATATGATATAAGAGGTATTCCAATATCTAATTTAGGGGTCTCGCATTTTATGAATGTGAGGCCCCTTGTATTTTGTCATATTTTAAAAAGATTGCGAGGCTCGGCGGGGAGAATTGGTTTTCTTCTGGGGGCGGCTGGCAGGTTCTTTGGCTCTCAGTCCGGGCGGGGGAAAACATTTTATTTTCCATAATCGGAACTATAAATAGGGTTTTTCTAACAGTCCGGGAAAGGTTTTTGGCACGGCGTCGGGGACGCGCCAATGCGGCATCCGTGCCGCAGAGGCGCTTAACAGACCATCCGGGTCTGTTACCCCTTAGTTGTGGGACGGACTGTAAGAAAAATCGCTATTTACAGTAGATGATTATGGAAAATAAAATGTTTTTCCCCGCCCGGACTGAGAGCCAAAGAACCTGCCGGCCGCCCCCAGAAGAAAACCAATTCTCCCCGCCGGGGGTATTGCCGTTTTTTAAAATGTGGCAAAATGGGGCGGATTCTACGGTGTTGTAGGTGACGGACAGCCATTCCCATAGAATTCTAGCCAAACCCTTTAGCATCACCCCTCGCCATAGATAAATTTAACTCCAAAAGCCCAAAAAGAACCACCTCGCTGGAGAAAAAATAAAGGGCGGAGGGAAGGGGGGATTGGGACAGGGCGGGCAGGAGCGGGGGAAACTATTTTCTTTTCCATAATTATCAACTTTAAATTGTGATTTTTCTTACAGACTGCCTCCACTCCCCAGGGGGAATTGCCATGGATGGCAATTCAGCCGTCACGCGGCATGGATGCCGCTT
>CAZZHJ010000198.1:1770-4060 GCA_964653815.1 uncultured Lachnospiraceae bacterium | reverse complement strand
GCGGCTTTATATACCAGGGTAAAATTGCAGCATTAGCTGATGCAGCAAGAGAAGCTGGTCTGGAATTTTAGGAAGGGAGAAAAGACACATGAAACGTTCAATCATAGATACAAGTAATATGGAACTTACTGAAAAAGTTGTTTCCATTAAACGTGTAACAAAGGTTGTTAAAGGTGGCCGTAACATGCGTTTTACAGCATTGGTTGTTGTAGGTGACGGTAACGGACACGTTGGCGCTGGTCTTGGAAAAGCTACTGAAATTCCGGAAGCAATCCGTAAAGGAAAAGAAGATGCTACAAAGAGACTTGTAAGCGTTGCTTTAGATGAGAACAACAGTATTACACATGACATTTACGGAAAGTTCGGAAGCGCAAGCGTGCTTTTAAAGAGAGCTCCCGAAGGTACCGGTGTAATCGCCGGCGGTCCTGCCCGTAACGTGTGTGAGCTTGCAGGAATTAAAAATATCCGTACAAAATCTTTAGGTTCCAACAATAAGCAGAACGTAGTTCTTGCAACAATTGAAGGATTGAGCCAGTTAAAGACTCCTGAAGAAGTAGCTAAGAACCGCGGTAAAGCTGTAAGCGATATCATGGCTTAAGGAGGAAGCGAAAATGGCAAATAAGAAAAAGACAGTAAAAGTAACTTTAGTAAAATCTACTATCGGCGCTATTCCCAAGCATAAAGCAACAGTTGCCGCAATGGGTTTGAGAAAGTTAAACAAAACAGTAGAATTACCTGATAATGATGCAACCAGAGGCATGATCAACCAGGTGAAACATTTAGTGAAAGTTGAAGAAGCATAAATTAGCTTAAGGAGGTGCGATCATGGAATTATCAAATTTAAGACCTGCTGAAGGTTCTAAACACAGTGATAATTTTAGAAGAGGCCGTGGACACGGATCAGGTAACGGCAAAACCGCTGGTAAGGGTCACAAGGGACAGAAGGCACGTTCCGGAGCTCCCAGAATCGGCTTTGAAGGCGGACAGATGCCTTTATACAGAAGAATTCCCAAGAGGGGCTTCAAAAACAGAAATTCAAAAGAGATTATCAGCATTAATGTAGATGTGCTTGAGAGATTTGATAACGGAGCTACAGTTGATGTGGAAGCATTAGTAAATGCAGGCGTTATCAAAAAGACAGGCGATGGAGTTAAGATCCTTGGAAACGGAGAACTTACCAAGAAGCTTACAGTTAAGGTAGATGCTTTCAGCGCATCAGCCAAAGAAAAAATTGAAGCAGTTGGTGGAACAGTAGAGGTGATCTAATGTTAGAAACCCTAAAAAATGCATTTAAGGTTAAAGAAGTCAGAAATAAGCTTTTGTTTACCCTGGCGATGCTGGTTGTCATCCGTTTCGGATGCCAGCTGCCTGTGCCGGGCATAAACAGAGAGTTCTTTTCACAGTGGTTTGAACAGCAGACCAGCGGAACTTTCGGATTTCTCGATGCGTTTACGGGCGGTTCCTTCTTGAGAATGTCCGTACTTGCATTGAATATCACTCCGTATATTACATCTTCCATTATCATGCAGCTTCTCACTATTGCGATTCCGAAGCTGGAAGAAATGCAGAGGGACGGAGAAGACGGAAGAAAGAAAATTGCGGCGATTACCCGTTATGTGACAGTAGGGCTTGCATTGATTGAGTCATCTGCAGTCGCTATCGGATTTGGTAACCAGGGGTTACTGCAGGCTGACAGTGTGGTTTTGGATTACATTGTGGTCATTGTTGCTTTAACCGCAGGCAGTGCATTCTTAATGTGGATTGGAGAACGGATTACTGAAAACGGTGTAGGAAATGGTATTTCCATTGTATTGGTAATCAATATTATTTCAAGAATTCCGGCAGACTTTGCGAATTTGTATGATCAGTTCGTAAAAGGAGCGGAAACCATTGCTCTCGGTGTAGTAGCAGCAGTTGTTATTGTAGCAGTTGTTATCGGCATGGTTGTCATTGTAGTTATTTTAAATGACGGTGTCCGCAAAATCCCTGTACAGTATGCAAAGAAAATTCAGGGCAGACGCACAGTGGGAGGACAGAGTTCAACAATTCCGTTGAAGATCAATACTTCCGGCGTTATTCCGATTATTTTTGCATCGTCCTTAATGGAATTTCCCATTATCATATGCCAGATGCTGCAATATAACGCAACAGGCGTTTGGGGAGAAATCCTAAAAGGTTTAAGTTCCGGAAACTGGTGTAAACCCAGTACACCTCAGTATTCTATCGGACTTTTGGTATATGTGGTATTAGTTGTGTTCTTTGCATATTTCTATACCTCCATTACCTTTAA
>CAZZHJ010000198.1:0-1760 GCA_964653815.1 uncultured Lachnospiraceae bacterium | reverse complement strand
AGAGATTGCAGAGAATATGAAGAAACAGGGTGGTTTTATCCCGGGAATCAGACCCGGAAAACCTACCACAGAGTATTTGAATAAAATTCTTACCTATATTATTTTTATTGGCGCATGTGGTCTGATCATTGTGGCGGTTATCCCCTACATCTTTAACGGTGTATTCGGAGCCAATGTTTCCTTTGGGGGAACCAGCTTGATCATTATCGTCAGCGTTATACTGGAAACAGTAAAACAGATTGAATCATTATTGCTGGTAAGAAATTACAAAGGTTTTTTGAATGACTAAAATTTTATGACATGTAAATTCTGGGACGGGCGGATTTCGCTTTGTCCCATGAATTGCATTTACGCTCGGAGGTTTAAAATGAAAATTATTATGTTAGGTGCTCCCGGAGCAGGAAAAGGAACACAGGCAAAAATGATTGCTGATAAATATAACGTTCCTCATATTTCCACCGGAGATATTTTCAGGGCTAATATTAAAAACGGCACAGAACTGGGAATGGAAGCTAAAAAGTATATGGATCAGGGTCTGCTGGTTCCCGATGAGCTTACAGTAAAGATTTTACTGGACCGTGTGGCACAGGATGACTGCAAGAACGGATATGTACTGGATGGCTTTCCAAGGACAATTCCCCAGGCCAATGTTTTAGAGGAAGCATTGAATAAGCTTGGCGATAAAATTGATTTTGCCATTGATGTAGACGTACCCGATGAAAATATTATCAGAAGGATGGGCGGAAGAAGAGCATGCCTTTCCTGTGGAGCAACATATCATATTGAGCATGTTCCCCCAAAAGCAGAGGGAATCTGTGATAGATGCGGCAAGGAGCTTGTCTTAAGGGATGACGACAAGCCGGAAACAGTAAAAAACCGTCTGGATGTTTATCATGACCAGACCCAGCCTTTAATTGAGTTTTACGGGAAAAAGGGCGTGCTGAAAAGCGTTGACGGTACTGTGGATATGCAGGATGTATTTGCTGCGATTGTTAGTATTTTAGGAGAGTAGAGAAATGGCTGTTTCAATCAAATCTCCCAGGGAAATCGAATTGATGCGTACCTCCTGTAAACTGCTTGGAGAGGTGTTCCATGAACTGGAAAAGGCAATCAGGCCCGGTATTTCCACCATGGATATCAATAATCTGGGAGATAAATTAATCAGGGACCACGGATGTGTGCCGAATTTCCTGCACTATCAGGGATATCCCGCTTCTATCTGCGTTTCGGTAAATGAAGAAGTTGTTCATGGGATTCCGAGAAAGGACAGGATTCTTAAGGAAGGCGACATCGTCAGCCTGGATGCAGGGCTGATATACAAAGGCTTCCATTCGGATATGGCAAGGACTTTCGGCGTGGGAGAAATCAGTGAAGAGGCAAAGCTCTTGATCGAGCGCACAAAACAGAGTTTCTTTGAAGGAATAGAAATGGCAAAAGATGGCAATCATTTGTTTGATATTTCAAATGCCATAGATGCTTATATCAGCCAGTTTGGATATGGAATTGTAAGAGATTTGGTAGGACATGGAATCGGCACCCGCCTTCATGAAGACCCTCAGGTTCCTAACTTCGCCCAGAAGAGAAGAGGACTGAAGCTTTGCGCGGGCATGACCTTTGCCATAGAGCCCATGATTAACCGGGGAACAGGAGATGTGAAATGGCTGGATGACGATTGGACGGTTGTTTCGGTTTTCAACACTTACCGTCAACAAATAATCTCATACGACGCTCTGAGTACTATGAGTGTCAATAAAATTTAC
>CAZZHJ010000197.1:0-4078 GCA_964653815.1 uncultured Lachnospiraceae bacterium | reverse complement strand
GTTTGCTTATGAAAATATGCAGATTCAATGCAATGTCATTAAATGCTGCCATGATTTTAATGTAAAGAAGCTGTTGTTTTTGGGCAGCACCTGTATCTATCCCAAAATGGCGCCCCAGCCCATTCCGGAGGATGCTTTGCTTACGGGACCTTTGGAAACTACCAATGAAGCTTATGCCATAGCCAAAATTGCAGGACTTGAAATGTGCAAATTCTTTAAGCGTCAGTATGGGGATGATTTCATCAGCTGTATGCCCACCAATTTATACGGACCTTACGATAACTACGATTTAAACGGTTCCCATGTTATGCCCGCAATGATCCGCAAATTCCATGAAGCGAAAAAGAGCAATGCGCCTTTTGTGGAGCTGTGGGGGACGGGAACGCCCTTAAGAGAGTTTTTGTATGTGGATGATATGGCGGATGCCTGTGTGTTCTTACTGGAGAATTACAGTGGGGAGCGGCATGTCAATATCGGCACGGGTAAAGAAGTGACCATTAAGCAGTTGGCGGAAGCTGTACAGAAATGTGTGGGGTATACAGGAGAAATCCGCTGGAATACCCAGATGCCCGACGGCACACCGAGGAAGCTGACAGATGTCACCAAGCTTCACGGGCTGGGCTGGACGCACAAGGTGGAACTGGAAGAAGGCATACAGCTGGCATATGACTGGTTCCGGGACAATGTGGAATCCGCAAGGCTGTAAGGGAGAAATATATGAAACGATACGGAGTAATTATGGCGGGAGGCGGCGGAACCCGTTTCTGGCCTTTAAGCAGAAGACAGAGACCGAAGCAGCTTTTAAATTTAAGCGGCAAAGGTCTGATGATCAATGAGACACTGGAGAGACTTTCCAAAACCGTTGATTGGGAAAATATGTTTATTGTTACCAATGCCTCCCAGGAAGTACTGATGAGGGAGGAAGTGGAAAAGAGATTTCCCGGAGAACATATTCTTGTAGAACCTGCTGCAAGAAATACCTCGGCATGCATCGGGTATGCGGCCATGGAAATTGTGCGTAAATACGGAGACGGCATTATGTGCGTGCTGCCTTCCGACCATTTTATAAAAGATACGGAAGAATTTGCAAGGGTACTGGAAGCGGCAGTGCTGACAGCAGAGCAGACAGATGCATTGGTTACCATCGGCATTGAGCCTGCTTTTGCAGCAACAGGGTATGGATATATTAAGCAGGAAAAGGGAAGCCAGACGCCCATAGGGGGCAAAAACTATTCCATAGTGGAAGAGTTTGTAGAAAAACCGGATGAAGAAACTGCAAAAAAGTACCTGGAAAGCGGGGAATATCTTTGGAACAGCGGAATGTTTATCTGGAAGGCATCCACAATCCTTTCTTATATGGAGCGGCTTTTGCCGGACGTCTATAAGGAATTGGATACCATCGGGAATTCCATGGGGACTGAGAAGGAACGGGAAACCATTGAAAGAATTTATCCAGCAATTCCTAAGATTTCCATTGATTACGGCATTATGGAGCGGGCGGATCATGTACTGGTAATTCCGGGAGATTTCGGATGGAACGATATCGGAAGCCTGGATATGCTCCATTTGATGAAAGAAGCGGATCAGGACGGAAATATCCGGTATGGAGAGACGTTATGTGAAAACAGCAAAAACTGCATTGTCTACGGAACAGATAAACTGGTTGCTGCAGTGGGACTGGAGGATATGATTATAGTACAGACAGAAGATGCGGTACTGGTATGCCCCAGGGAACGCGCCCAGGAGGTTAAAAACGCAGTGGACAGGTTGGTAGAGCAGGGAAGGGAACAGTATCTTTAGATGAAATGTTTTGTATTAGCCGGTGGAAGCGGAGATGCATTATGGCCTCTTTCCCGTAAAAATTACCCCAAACAATTTATTAATATCAGAGAAGGCAGATCCTTATTTCAAGAGGCGGTGGCAAGGAATCTGCCTTTTTGCGATGACTTTTTTATTATCACAAATGTGAAATACCGCTATATTGTGGAAGGACAGATGCAGGCATTTCAGGGGCTTTCTTATCATTGCTTTTTAGAGGAAGAAGGAAGGCAGACAGCGCCGGCTGTAGCAATTGCAGCCATGTGTATGGATAAAAGGGAAGAAGTGCTGGTGGTTTCCACGGACCATCTCATAGGAGAAGGGGATTATAACGGGACAATTGTCCGGGCAAAAGAATTGCTTTCGGACGATAATATTGTAGTTGTAGGATGTAAGGCAGAGCAAAAGGAAAGGGTTGGGAAGCATTTCTCCATAGAAGGACACAGCGCATTTGTGCATGAAGGAAACAGGGTAACGGGCTTTATCAAGGAATGCACGGAAGAGCCGGGAGAAAATATGCTGCTGGACAGCGGTATTTTTCTGATGAAGGCAGGAACTTATTTGCAGGCAATCCGTGAGAATGAGGCGGAGCTTTACCGTATGTGCCAAAATGGCAGTGACAGGATAAGGATAGATAAAGACGCTTTTGTCATTACAAAGCAGTGGCTGATGCAGATTCCCTCTCTGAGCGTAGGGGAAAGTGTCTTTATGAAATGGGCGGGAAGCCGTGTCAATATTGTAGAAGGCGAATTCGCATGGTCAAGGCTTCTGAGCCAGGAGGTGCTGACGGAGTTTCATGCGCCTTCCCTTCAGGGACCCTCCATTACCAGCAGCTGCCAAAATGTTTCCGTTTTAAATGAAGATAAAAATAAGCTGGTGGTAGCAAACGGCTGTGATGATTTGTTGATCGTCAACACCAAGGATGCGGCATTTATTTCTAAAAAGGGAGACAGCGCTGCCATCAGGGAAATCATGAAAAGCCATTATGAAGAGCAAAAGGATATTTTTGACGAGGGAGATATTTTTTATACTACATGGGGAATTAAGGAAACCTTAAACCGCGCCCAGGGATATATGGTAAAGAAGCTTACCATATTTCCGGGGAAATCCCTGACTATGCATAAGCACGAGCAGCGCAGTGAGCATTGGTCAATTGTCAGCGGGACGGCGTCTGTTACCATGGATGGCACGGAGAAGGATTATGGCAGGGGCAACAGCATATTTGTACCGGTGGGAGTATTTCATAAAATTGAAAACTGCATGGCAAAGGATCTGGTTGTCATCGAAGTAAGCGTGGGAACCAGCGCAGGCACCAAAAGCGAGGATATTCTGCAGGCGGAGGAGAGCTTTGTGAAGCTTCATCCCGTTTATAAAGATTATATCTGGGGCGGCGGAAAGCTTGCGGAGAAGTTTCAGAAAGGCAGGGAGGTTCCTTTTCTTTCCCGCATTGCCGAAAGCTGGGAAATATCTGCCCATAGAGCAGGTGTATGTACCATTGCGGAGGGAAACAAAAGGGGAATGCTTTTTACGGAGTATCTGGACCAGATTGGGAAAAAAGCGCTGGGCTGGAAATGCCAGCCTTTTGAAAAGTTTCCTCTGTTAATCAAACTGATAGATGCGGAAGGTCCCCTTTCCATTCAGGTGCACCCCGATGACGCTTATGCCATGAGCGTAGAAGGAGATTACGGCAAAAACGAAATGTGGTATGTGCTGGATGCGGAACCCGGCGCAGGCGTTTATCTGGGATTTCAAAAGGAAATTACAAAAGAGGAGTGCCGGCAGCGGATAAAGGAAGGAAACCTGACGGAGGTCTTGAACAGGATACCTGTGAAAGCAGGAGATGTGCTTTTTGTAAAGGCGGGAACTGTGCATGCAATCCTGGAGGGCGTTTTAATACTGGAAATCCAGCAAAGCTCCAATGCGACTTACAGGCTTTATGATTATGAGCGCATTGATGAAAACGGAATGAAAAGACCGCTGCATCTGGAAAAAGCTTTCGATAATATAGACTTTAAAGCCTATGATGACGACCAGACCCCGGTAGGAGAGAAAGTGACGGAAAAAGGCTATACAAAACAGCTTTTAGGGGAATGTAAATATTTTTCCGCCGTATTATACGAAACGGAAGATGAGGCGGAGGTATCTTTGGATGATACTTCTTTTAGCGCAATCGTGTTTATCTCCGGGACGGGGGAAATCATAGGAGATGAACAGAAAAGCGATTTTTCGGCGGGAGACAGTTTTTTTGTTCCTGCAGGAT
>CAZZHJ010000196.1:0-4083 GCA_964653815.1 uncultured Lachnospiraceae bacterium | reverse complement strand
TTTTTTCAGTTCTTCTAAATCTTCATGCACAAATTCGGAAGGCTGTCCCAGAGGTCCTACAAAATCCTGGAAAGCATCCCCTGTTTTCAATTCCTTCATCATGGTAGTACCGGCCCCGATTGTCTGAACAACAATGGTAACCGTACCTGTTTCCCTGTTATAATCGCTGATGGTCAAAGGAATTCGCTCGGAATCCTCATTCATCCTGACAATCACAAATTGTCCGGGCATACAGGATTTTGCCACTCTTTTCGCTTCCACTTCAAAAAGATAGATATTGGTGGTAAGTTCTTTTGCATCTACAATTTTATACATTTTTATCCTCCTAATGATTATTCAATATTATAATGCCTTACAGGCTTATTTTTTCAATATTATCTAAAAACTGCGAAAAACGCAATACTTTAGAACTCAGAAAGAGATAATTCTCCGCTCTGGGACATGGCCGCCCTTTTAATCTGTCCATCCGCCATAGAAAAGGCATAAATATTACCGGACCGGATCATCGTCCCCGAAGTCCCCCTGATATATTCATAAATAATGTAATACACAACACCATCCGCTGTTGCAGCGCTATTGCATACATATTCCTTTTTATCGTCAGTATCTGCCATTGTTCCTTCCATATCAAGAATCTCGCCTCTCGCCCAAAGTTGCTGTTTTAAGATCAAACATGCCTGATCCACCGAAAAGGCAGAAGGAGGGTTGCAGTCATAGCTTCTTGAAACAATCTCGCTTTCATTTCCCTCTATATCTACCATGAGGAAACGATATTCACTATGCCCTAGCGGCATAAAGAACGGCGCAGAATAAATGTTGCTGTCCATGGTTGGATTCGAGCCGTCCGTAGTGTAATATACACTGTATTCCTCATTGGGAACGCTGACGCTGATTACTACAGGAACATCGTAATTGCCGGAATCCGCAGATAACTCCGGCACCAGTTCTATGTCATTGTTGATAATATAGGTTTTTGTGACAATTTCACTGCTAAGTCCGTAATTATTCACATAGACCACCGTCACATTATATTCCCCGGCAACCAATCTGATAGGTGCGGTATACCTGCTGCTGTATTTATTGGGCTCACTGCCGTCCAGCGTATAGTAGATAGTACCTGTTCCGCCGGCAATCAGTTTCAGGGAAAGAGTGGAATCAAAAACTCCGCTATCCGGTTCAAACTCCGGTGGCAGCGCCAGATAATCTGCATATTTTTCAGTAATCTGCTGCAAAGGACATTCCATCAGCAATTCGTTTATTTTCTGGTATTGTTCCCTTTCAATATAAATAGGAATCAGAATGTTATAAAGCTCCTGCCGTTCCGGATTTGTCTCCAACAGAGCCAATACCCTGTCAACAACCTTATCTTTCTCTCCCTGCTGCTGATAAATACTGATTTTCAGCATTTTGGCATCAAAAGATGTATTGTCTATTTCCAGACATCGGTCCGCCAGACTTAGAGCCTCCTCAAGCTGGCCTTCCTCATAGGCGCTTAAGGCTCTCTCATACTGGTACTCGTAAGAATTTTCTGTATACATATAAAAATAAATTGAAAAGGCAGAAATAAGAACAATCACTAAAACCACGGCCGTAACCAAAAAGCTTACCTGCCTGATTCCATGATGCTTTGCAAGATCATCTTCATCCGCCCACTCTGTATTCGATTGTTTTTCCGCAGTTTTTTCCTGTCCGTCATCCGGCTGTTCATCCGGACTCAGTTCCTGGACAATGGTAGACATGGATTCTGCCACACTGTCCTCGATTTCAGGTTCAAATACCGGAACTAAAAGCCGTTCTTTGCCGCATTTCTCACAAAAAACCTGTTCCGGCTGCATGTCACTGCCACAATGGGGACATTTCATAATATCATTCCTTAATTATTGAAGTGAAACACTGTCAACACAATTTTTCATTAACATGGCTATGGTCATAGGTCCGACGCCTCCAGGTACCGGCGTGATTGCCGATGCCACCTCAGATACGGATTCAAAATCCACATCTCCGCACAATTTATTTTCCTCATTTCTGTGGATTCCAACATCAATAACAACTGCGCCCTCTTTTACATAGGATGCATCAATAAATTTAGGTTTGCCCATAGCAACAATTAAAATATCTGCCCTTTTGCAGATTTCCTTTAAATCTTTTGTTCTGGAATGGGTAATGGTCACAGTTGCATGCTCCCTGAGCATCAGAAGGGCCATAGGTTTACCCACAATGTTACTTCTGCCAATTACAACACAGTTTTTTCCGCAGATTTCCACATTGGAACGCTTTAACAATTCAATGATTCCCGCTGGTGTACAGGAAACAAATCCCGGCTGTCCGATACAAAGTGCACCGACACTCTGGGGATGGAATCCATCCACATCCTTTTTGGGATCGATTGCTTTAATCACTGCATTTTCATCAATTCCTTTAGGAAGTGGAAGCTGAACCAAAATACCATTCACATCGCTTCTTTCATTCAATTCCTCAATCAATGCCAGTAATTTTTCCTGGGTGGTCTCCTCCGGAAGTTCAAAGGATAAGGACTCAATGCCAATATAAGCACAAGCCTTTTTCTTATTATTCACATAAACACTGCTTGCGGGATCATTTCCTACCTGAATGACCGCAAGGCAGATGTTTTTCCCCTGTTCTTTGTACGCCAAAACACGTTCTTTGCATTCATCCTTAATCATTGTGGAAATCATTTTGCCATCAATTATCTGACTCATCATACATTCCTGCTTTCTTTTTTGTTTTATTCTTTTAGGCGTCTACCCGCCCTGCTTTTTCAAAAATCAGAAAAGACCAGTAATCACGCCTTGTTCATTCACATCGATTGCAAATGCGGCCGGATTTTTAGGCAGTCCCGGCATGGTCATAACCGTTCCTGTTAATACTACCACAAATCCTGCCCCGGCGGAAACATATACTTCCCTGACATTTATTTCAAAATCTTCAGGTCTTCCCAAAAGACCGGGGTCATCTGAAAGAGAATATTGGGTTTTAGCCATACAAACCGGCAAAGTCCCAAATCCCAGCTCTGTCAGTTTCTTTAACTGGCGTAAAGCTGCCGGTGCAAAATTAACGCCTTTTGCGCCGTAAATTTCTTTTGCAACTGTCTCTATCTTTTCTTTCAGGGACAGCCCGTCCTCATATAAAGGTTTGAAACGGCTTTCCTTTTTCTCCAGCGTATCCAATACTTTCTGTGCCAGCAAAACACCGCCTTCGCCGCCTTTTCCCCATACATCGGCAAGGGCAAACTCACAGCCTCTTTTTTCACAGAATTCCTGTACAAATGAAACTTCTGCCTGAGTATCCGAAACAAAAGAATTTAGGGTGACCACTACGGGCACGCCATATTTTTGAAGATTTTCAATGTGTTTTTCCAGATTGACAATTCCCCTGGCAAGGGCTTCTGTGTTTTCTTCATTTAAATCTGCTTTGGCAACCCCGCCGTTGTATTTTAATGCACGGACTGTTGCTACCAGAACAACTGCATCGGGCTTTAATCCCGACAGACGGCATTTGATGTCAAAAAACTTTTCCGCCCCTAAATCTGCGCCAAAGCCGGCCTCTGTAATGCAATAATCAGCCATTTTTAACGCAGCCTTTGTTGCCCGTACACTATTGCAGCCGTGAGCAATATTGGCAAAAGGACCGCCATGGACAAGGGCCGGGGTATGCTCTAGGGTCTGAATCATATTGGGAAGGAGGGCGTCTTTCAACAAAGCCGCCATAGCGCCTACCGCTCCCAGGGCGCCTGCCGTAACCGGCTCACCATCCATATCATATGCCACAATAATTCTTGCCAGCCGTTCTTTTAAATCTGCCATGTCCTTTGCAAGACATAAAATTGCCATGATTTCAGATGCAACGGTAATGACGAAATGATCTTCCCGGACAACACCGTCCGTTTTTTCGCCAAGACCCACCACAATGTTTCTCAAAACCCTGTCATTCATATCCAGACAGCGTTTCCATACAATCTGTCTTGTATCAATTTTTAAATCATTTCCCTGCTGGATGTGATTGTCCAGCATGGCCGCCAAGAGGTTGTTTATGAAAATAAAGCAGAAGCAGAAGCGGCAGGAA